>PEZW01000005.1:7531-7739 GCA_002773985.1 Candidatus Berkelbacteria bacterium CG10_big_fil_rev_8_21_14_0_10_43_13 | reverse complement strand
AAATGAAATTACTTTCGTCTTCAGACGAACAAAAACCAAAACGCTCTAAAACCGATTTAAGCTCGGCAAAACAAAGATCTCTTTCACGACCCAAGATAAATGCGTATTTTTTGGTTTGTGGTGCATCCATTTGTTTGTTTACACTAACACAAAATCAATGTTTTGTCACGACAAAACGCAAAATCAAAAACCATAAACCAAATACCAA
>PEZW01000005.1:0-7465 GCA_002773985.1 Candidatus Berkelbacteria bacterium CG10_big_fil_rev_8_21_14_0_10_43_13 | reverse complement strand
TCCACTCCCATTTTTCTATGCTCGACGGAATGAGCAAGATTCCTGATATTGTCAAAAAAATAAAAGGTGATGGTCAGACCGCCGTCGCTCTAACAGACCACGGCGTCATGCACGGTGCGGTCGAATTTTACGAGGAATGTGTCAAAAACGGCATCAAGCCTATTCTGGGTGTCGAGGCTTATGTCGCCCCGCGAACACTCAAGGACAAACAGCCACGAATTGACAATCGTGGCTACCACCTGATCTTGCTGGCTAAGAATTATGAGGGCTATCAAAATTTAATGAAGTTAACTTCGATCGCTCACCTTGAAGGCTATTATTACAAGCCGAGAATCGACAAGACTGTCTTAAAAAAATATTCCGCTGGCGTGATTGCTTCTAGCGCTTGCATCCAGGGCGAGATCCCACGCAAAGGTCTAGAGAGCTACGAGGAAGGTAAAAAGGCACTCGAGGAATATCTGGAGATTTTTCCGAAGGAAGATTTTTATCTCGAAGTTCAACACCATCCCAACACTGTCGAGGAGCAGGTCAAGGCCAATGAATTAATTTATAAATTAGCTGAGGAATACGGACTCAAAGTCATCGCCACCAACGATCCGCACTACGTCGATTCCGGTGACGATATCGCCCAAGATGCCCTGATCTGCCTCCAGACCGGCAAGCAAGTTGCCGACACTGATCGCATGACGATGATTGGCGACGATTATTCGATCCTGACTCGAGAACAAATGTTTACTGCTTTCAAAGATCATCCGGAGGTTATGACAAATACCGTCGAAATCGCCGAGAAATGTAATGTCGAGATTGAGCTGGGCAAATTTAAATTCCCTGATTTTCCCGTACCAGAGGGTGAGACCTACGAAACTTATACACGAAAGTTAATTGAAGAGCGACTGCCGGATCGAATCAAAAACGTCACGCCAGAAATCCAAGCACGCATCGATTATGAATTCAAGGTTATCAAGGACAAAGGTTATCTCGGCTACTTTCTGATCGTCCAGGATTTCTTTCAGTGGGCCAAGGAAAAAGGTATCCCGACCAACGTCAGGGGCTCGGCCGCCGGCTGTCTCGTCTCCTACGCGCTTGGCATTACGGCCAAACAGCTCAATCCCCTCGATTATAATCTACCGTTCGAACGTTTTCTCAATCCATTTCGTCCGTCCGCACCCGACATTGATTGCGACATTGCTGACGCTGGCCGTGATTCTATCATTCATTTTGTTTCTGAGAAATATGGTAGCGACCGTGTCGCCCAGATTATCACCTTCGGAACGATGGCGGCCAGAATGGCAGTTCGCGATGTCGGCCGAGTCCTTGGCATGACCTATGGCGAAGTCGATACCATCGCCAAATTGATCCCACCGATAAAGTGTGATTTGAAAAAAGCGATGGAAACTGTCCCTGAACTCAAATCACTCTATGATTCTGACGCCAACGTCAAGCGTTGCCTCGATATCGCTAAGAAGCTTGAGGGCGTCGTCCGCCACGCCTCCGTCCACGCCGCCGGTGTCGTTATCTCGCCTGATGACATTACCAAATTCACTCCGGTGATGATGGATGCCAAAGGCGAGAGGCTGATCACTCAATACGAAATGCATGCTGTCGGCGAGGACGGCGTCGGCCTGATCAAGATGGACTTTCTCGGTCTGGCCAACCTTTCGATTATCCAAAACGTCATTCGAATTGTCCGCAAAACCCGGAGTATTGATGTCGTCCTGGACGAGATACCACTTGATAATAAAAAAGCCTTTAAATTGCTATCCAGGGGCGAAACAATCGGTGTTTTTCAGTTGGAGTCGGAGGGAATGCGTAAACACATCAAAGACCTGCAACCGACGACAATCAACGATATCATGGCAATGGTTGCTCTCTATCGTCCCGGTCCGATGGCCTTTATCCCCGAGTACATCGCCCGTAAGAAAAACCCTAAGAGAATTACCTATGCTGATCCGCGAATGGAAAAGTTTCTCGATAAATCACTCGGCTTGATCGTCTATCAGGACGACGTCCTGATGATCGCCATCGAGTTGGCCGGCTACGACTGGGCGGAGGTTGATAAATTTCGCAAGGCGATTGGCAAAAAAATCGTCAAAGAAATGGCGGCCCAGAAAGAGAAGTTTTTTACACAAATCGTCGAGCGCGGGATGAAGAAGGCGGTCGCTGAAGATCTCTGGAACCAGATCGAGACTTTTGCTGGCTACGGTTTCAACAAGGCTCACGCTGCTAGCTACGGGCTTGTCGCTTATCAAACTGCCTATCTCAAGGCCAATTATCCGCCCGAATATATGTCAGCCCTGATGACTTCGAACAAGGATGATCTCGATAAGTTGGCGATGGAGATCGATGAGTGCAAGCGCATGGGTATCGAAGTTTTAGCGCCAAATATCAACGAATCATTTGTCGACTTCGGCGTTGTCAAAGACACCGGCAATGTCCGCTTCGGCCTGTCCGCGATCAAAAATGTCGGTACCGCTGTGGCCGAAGAGATCGTCGAGGAGCGCAAAAACGGCGTGTACAAAGATCTGAAAGATTTGCTCGTTCGACTTTCCGGTAAGGTCATCAACAAGAAGTCGCTTGAATCACTCGTCATGGCCGGTGCTCTCGATGAGTTTGGCGAGCGCAATTCCTTCCTCTTCAATATGGAGAAAATTTTGCTTTTCGCCTCCAATTTGCAGAAGATAAAAAACAACAATCAAGATTCGCTTTTTGGTGATGACGGCGGTCTGACTGAGGCTGTCCTGGATCTTGATTCTGCACCACCTGCCACCAAGAAACAAATCCTGAGCTGGGAACGTGAACTGCTCGGTATGTACATCTCCGAGCATCCACTGGCCGAAATCAAGCATCTGGTCGAACAGAATTGTACGCATAAATTAAATGCGATCACACCAGAAAGTGACAACAAATTCGTCCGAGTTTGCGGCGTCATTACCTCAGTTCAGAAAATCACTACCAGAAGTAATCAGACGATGAAATTTGCCAAGATTGAAGACCTGACCGGCAACGGTGAATTTCTTGTTTTCCCGAAAATTCTCGAGTCCGTCACCGAATTGATTATCAACGATAAAGCTGTCGTCGTCGATGGTTTTGTCAGTTTCAAGGACGGGGCTCTCAAGGTTTTGGCCGAAAATATTTACGAACTCAAAGACGACAATTCAATCCCCAAATTCGAGTCGCGTGACAAGAAAAAAAATTGGTCAAAAAACAGTAACGGCGGAAACAGTTACTCAAATGGTAATGGCTTCTCGAACGGAAATGGACATTCTAGACAATCCAGCAATGAAACAATGAAACAATCGAGCAATGGTTCTGCCACTATTACACCGTCCATTTCAGATTACCAGACTAAACAGAAGGAACTTGTTTTAGTAATCCCAGCTGAATTTGTGAAATCCGATCTACTTGAACTCAAAGAACTATTATCCGCCCATCCCGGTGAATCATCTGTCACCCTGCAACTTTCTAATGCTGACGGTTCAACTAAAAAACTGAAAACAAAAAACCGGGTCAATCTCGATCCGGTCCTCAAACACAAATTGAAAGATTTACTCGGGAAAGACAATATCGTCGAATCAGCTTCATGACTCACCGATATAGTTGGCTGTGCGTTCCGATAGCGACAAACACGGCTTCATCCTCGCTCACTTCTTGATAGATTGCCCGAAAATCTCCAGATACATTGATACTTCTACGCCCCGACCACTTGCCACTAAGCGAATGATTATTAAGTCTTATTTGATAAGGATCTTCACTAAAAATCATCAGACGTTTTATGGCGGTTTTTTTGATTTTGGCGTTTAAGCGGTCTAACGCCTTATCGAAACTTTTAAGAGTAACAACGTTCATTTTCCGGTTTATTTAGCCATTCTTCAATTTCTTCCGATGTTTTCAAAACCGGCGACAAATTCTTGCCGGCTGCAATATCTTCCTCTGCTTTTTCAAGAACTTTCTCGAGCCAAGGGCTTGGAGTTTCGTCTGCAGCAATAGTAATTACCCTTTTTTGAATGGCCTGACGTAAGCACGCATTAACTAACACACTCAAATTAACACCAAGATCAGCAGCTAACTTCTGCGCCTTTTCCTTGGTTTCCTTGTCTGTTTTGATATTGATAACTGTTTTCATATTTACATTGTATACACAACGTGAATTATTGTCAATGGGCAGACTTACCAGTTTTTGTAATTTGTAATTTGGATTTTGGGATTTGGAATTTATCCTGCCCGCAATCGCTGAAGCGATAGCTTCTGCAGGCGGGTTAGAAATTAGAAATTGACAGTTCTCCTGTCATCCTGAGCCCCGAAGGGGACCCTTTGGGTCAAAATTAAAGGCGTAGCCGAAGGATCTGGAACTGATTTAGAAATTCTCAACGAGAGTTGAGCTTCATTCCTTCCAAATTGGCGATTCTCTGCTCGACCGAATACGGATCGGGAATGTTGGTAATTGTCAGGGCAGAGTCTTCGCGTGCGCCGGCAGTCCGGACGAGAAGATCTCCATATTTGAGCAGTGTCTTGGCAAAACCCTGGGTCTCCGAGGTCATATCGAGAATTTTGTATAGATCAATCTCGGTGATTTTGCGACGGAAAAAACCTTTTTGAGCGACGACAAAGAGACGCTGGTCAGTGATGATCAGTACAGATTCCTTGAAACAATAAATTGATCTAAAAAGGTAAATCAAGGCAACTACAATGACGACCGAAGCAAAAATAGTCCAGCTTGGGAAAAACATAATCAGGCCGATGGCGAGAGCAACTACGACAGCCGATCGCAAAGCTGACGGATAAAGTACATAAGGATGGCTGGCGACAACTTCCAGGACCTTTTCGCCCGATCGCTGACCGTTGAATGTATGTTCTGTTTGCATAGACTAATTATAACAAAAAAATTGACCTAATTCCTAATTGACCTAATTGCACTAACGGTTCTTCCCCTGAGACAGGGGAAGTTAGATGGGGTATGATTAATCGTAAAAATAAATCCATACCCCACCCCAACCTCCCCTTACTAAGGGGAGGAGACAATTAGAATAATTAGAAATTTATAATTTTCTTTTCCGCTCGAACAATTTCAGCCACGCCATGATCAGTAGGACCAAAAGAATTAAAACCAAGAAACCGATCGCCTTGCCTCTCGTCGAAGATGAAAGGGCGATCCAGCCAAACAAGGCAGAAATAACATAGAGAGACAGGACAGCCTGTCGCGGACTAAAGCCGGCGTTGAGAAAACGATGGTGCATGTGTGTCTTGTCTGGTGTAGTGAAAGGGTTCTTCCCCCGTGCAAGGCGACTGGCGACGACGATCAGTCCGTCAACAATCGGAAAACCGAGAACGAGTAATATTGTGGCTAATTTGCCTCCGGAGATAAGGGCTAACACACCAAGTATAAAACCGATGAACATACTGCCGGAGTCACCCATAAAGATCTTGGCCGGAGGGAAATTCCAGACCAGAAAGCCAAGTGCCGCTCCGCAAAGAATTATAGCCACCATGGCCGTTGCCGGCTGATTGACTGCGACTGAAATTGATAATAAGAAAATAGTGAAAGCGGCAATAGCTGCTTGACCACCTGCCAGACCATCGACGCCGTCGACAAAATTCATCACGTTCATCATCCCGACCAGCCAGACTAGGGTCAGCAAATCAGACCAGAGTGAAAAGGAAAAGTGAAAACCGCCTGTATTAATGAGGGTGATATAAACTGAGTTTAGGTTGATGGTTGGACCAAATGGATTTGACAGAGACTCTATCCCAATGCCGCAAGCAATGATGAGAATGGTGACGATAATCTGAATGGCTAGTTTTTTCCAAGTCGACAGACCGACGACGTCATCCACAAACATGGCCAGAGTAATGACTAGACCACCAAGCCAGATACCCCAGAGATGACTGTCAAAGCCAAAAATCAGAGTATGACTAAAGCGCAAGTTTGAATTTGTGACCAGAAAGACAAGGAGCGATATAATCAAAAAACTAGCAAATATTCCGAGACCGCCTAGTCGTGGAATTGGTTTTTTGTGCACATCACGCTCTCTCGGAGATGACAAAAGTCCAAGTTTCAGTCCCGAGCGCCAAAGCAGACCGGTAAAAAATACCGAGAGAATAAATGCAAAGAGGAAAGGAAGAAAATAAATCATTTTTTTAGTGGCCGAGAGACAAAGTATCGGAGTGGTAGAGAGCTATTGTTTTTTCTCCGTCCCTCTGTCCCTTAGTCACCCTGTCACTATTTTAAAACATTGCCGCATGATCAGAGCGTTCGAACTCATAGACTTCATCTGCAGAAAACCAATGTGCAATCTCGTGCTCGGCTTCTTCCTGAGTCTCAGAACAGTGAACTAAGTTTCGGATCGGACGTTTGGTCAGATTGGCAGCAAGCGGTGAATCGGTCGAAAAATCTCCTCTGATTGTACCAATATCTGCCTTGGACGGCAAGGTAGAACCAACAATTTTACGAACCATCTCTATCGCCTGAACTCCTTCGATCACCATTGGCACGACTGGAGCTGAAACCAAATAATCAACTAGCCAGCCACGAACTTGCTTGCCGGCCTCAAATTCATCCTCTGTGCCCATCGCTTCTTTGCGACTAATGCCTTGCTCGTCAAAAACAGTGAAACCCTTATTGCCGAGTCGTGCAATCCATTTATCATCCTTGGGGTAATGCTCGTCGATGTGTTCGATCGATGGCTTGACCATCTTCAGAGCGACGACCTTGAGACCACGCTTTTCTAGGCGAGCTATAATCTCTCCAATCAGGCCACGCTGGACACCGTCTGGCTTGACCATGGCAAATGTTCGCTCAATCCCTGGGGCAAATTTCTTGTCAGTCATAAATCTCCTTCTCAACTGCTAAATACGAAATTTATACTAAACTACGAAAGCAATCAGACCAAGCATAAGATATAATTTTTGTAGTTTCGTACTGTTTTCGTATTTTGCGGTTACTGATTGTTTATTATTTTTTTCAATTTTTCTTCCGTTAGCTCCGGTCCGACATAAGATAATGTCAATTTTGACATATCAAGATATTTTTTTGCGACTCTTCTAATATCATCAAGTGAAACTTTCTGATATTTTCCCACCAATTCACTTGGAGTGTCAATCGCATCCGTCAGCAGCTCGTCAAGTAAATAATGACTGGCCAGATCAGTTGAGTCCTCAAAATTAATCAGTAAACGACCACTGATGTATTCCTTGGCTCTGGTCAGCTCCGCTGTCGTCACATCTCGTTTGATTTTTTCATACTCGGCAAGAATAGCCTTGATCGTCTCTTCGACTCTAGTATGTGGTACGCCAGCCATGGTCTCGATCGAACCGGTTTCATAAAAACTGGAAGATGAGGTGCGGACAGCGTAGGCCAGTCCCCGTTTCTCTCTGATCTCTGTAAACATCCGCGAACTCATGCTACCACCCAGTATTGACGCTAGAATTTTCAACGCATAATGATCTGGATCAGTGTGCGAACAACCAG
>PEZW01000017.1 GCA_002773985.1 Candidatus Berkelbacteria bacterium CG10_big_fil_rev_8_21_14_0_10_43_13 | reverse complement strand
AGGTCTACGCCGACCGGACGACTTGGTCCGGCCGCGCCCTCGCGACGAAGGTGATCGACATCTGCATCGACACGGCGACCTGACCTGGGCGGCGCGTTCGCCGCCGTGAAGGGTCCATGGAGACCCACGTCTGAGCGACAGTCTTGCTTCTAGTTGCTTGTCGACTTATTCAGACGCTGTCCGACCCAGTTTTCCCGGAGAGGGAGCGAAGGAAGGTAGCGTCTGAGTGGATGCCAAGGCTAGTCCGTGGGAGACCCACCCACTTTCACGGATCAGCGATGCATCCTGATGGGCGGCATCGAGCTGCCAACCGCGACGCCGGCCGGAGCCGCCTCACCCCACAGGTGGCTCCGGCCCTCGCGGCCATTCACATCTTGCACCCCAACCACAAACGGCCGTCGACCGGCCGGAGTTAATCCCAAAGAACCACCACCCCACAGGGAGCAACTCCGGCCGGCAACGGCCCACTCTTCACTCCACGTGAAGATACCCCAGCGATCATCCCCGATCGCACAGCCGAGCGCGGCACAGTCAATTGACTTGTGGCCGCGTTTTTCGTTTTATAGTGCTAATGTGTTATCGCGTTATCTGCGTCATAACCAATTCTACAAATATGGACGATCGTCCATATTTGTAGAACATACTCACCTTTCAGTATACTTCATAGATATAACTCATTTCGTAATCCTAAAAATCAGGATTGACCCTCTCGAGCATCTTATCAATAATACCACTGATGTTAGTATTATCAGTGACAAAATAGACAACATATTTTTCAACTCCATATTCGTAAGCGGCAAGTTCCACATATTCACCAAAATTTTTGTTTGTCACCCATAGACTTTTTTGGATTTGCCTGAAGCCGAGCCGCTTAATTGTACGACGGAATTTATTGCGATCAATTCTCATTCTCTCAGGAATATCGAATGAAACAATATAATATTTGTTATCTACGTCGCTTCGCTCCGCGATTTTATCAATAACTGCCAATTTTGCTTTGTTGGTAAACACGACTGACTCTTGACCGTTATGTTTTTTGACTTCAATGTAACCACGATTCTTCAAGTTCGAGAATATGTGAGATATTTTGCTACATGTCAAGGTCTGTTCGTATGGAAAATCGTTCATCAAACGATACAAGCCGCCACGATCAAAACCGTAGGCCAATGCATCGGGGATATTTAAGAGAAAATCAAGCACCTCGACCGTAAAATTTTTTACTTTCTTTTTTGAGTCTTTTTTCATCGTGTTCTATTCTACAAATCTGGACGATCGTCCAGATTTGTAGAATTTAGCAAGATCTATATAATCAACTTTTATATAATCAACTTTAAAGTTGTAAATTCTAAAATATAAAGAAACTTAAAGACTACACATTCATCCCCCGCAATATTTTGACCCTTTCGGCAATCGGCGGATGGGTCGAGAACAGATTTGCCAGACTGGATTGTTTCTTGGCTTTACCACCGAGAGGATTTGAAATATAGAGATGAGCCGTGGCGCTACTCATGTGCTTCATTGGTGCCGCATAGCCAGAAATTTTTTCCAACGCGTTTGCCAAACCGTCAGGATAGCGAGTCAGAAGTGCTCCGTCTGCGTCAGCCAAATACTCCCTTTTGCGTGAGATAGCTAGCTGTACCAACATCCCGACAAAAGGAGCTAGAATTATTGCGATTAAGCCAAGAACAGCGATCAAGCCACCTCCTCCTCCATTGTTATTATTACGATCACGCCCCAAGCCCCACCATTGTGCGCGAATAAAAATATCTGAAACAAGAGCGATGACACTGACCAAGATTGCCACCATCGTCATCAGTCTGATATCATAATTGCCCACATGAGAGAGTTCGTGAGCGATGACGCCCTCGATCTCACTCTTTTCAAGTCGTTCCAGCAAGCCAGTCGTCACCGCGACTGAAGCGTGCTTTGGATCACGACCGGTGGCAAAAGCGTTTGGCGCGCTGTCAGAAATAATATAAACTTTTGGCAGGGGCAGTCCGGCCGTGATCGTCAGATTTTCGACAATATTCCACAGTGTCGGATTATCTTTTTTGACAATCTCTTTTGCTCCGGATGTTGCCAAAACGATCTTATCGCCAGAATAATAACCGATTAATGATTGAGTGATGGCAATGCAAATAGCGACCAAGAAAATAATCGGCGAATTATAATAATATGAGACAAACCAGCCAACTGCCACAACAAAAACGACGAAACCCAGAACCAAAAAAGCGCTCCTCCGTTTATTTGCGTCAACTTGTGTCCATAATGTCATAATGTAGTTCAATCACGGATCTTGTTACACGGATGGTCATGGATAGTTACGATCCTTTATCGGTGTTAATCTGTGACAAGGCATAATAGTAGAATTTCCTTATTTGATGACTGCCCATTTACCAACTAGCGGGATCGGACGCTCTCGCCCGCGAACAACATTTATAATACCAAGAACGATCGCGTCAACTAGATAAATTAAGAGAATCCAAGGTAATAGCGGTATGCGAAAGAACTCTGCCAATAAAATCCAAACAAAGAGAAGAGCAACACCCTGCCTGACGTGATAAAGAACAAAGGGGCTCTTGCGACCAAAGAGAAGTGGTATTAAAACCAAAGCGTGCATGTAACAGAGAATACCTGAAATTGTCAGCCAATTTACCTTGCGCAGATTGAGCTTGGACATATCAGGTGCTTTAAATTTTATCTTTGGTAGATTTAGTTTAGGCAATTCTTTTTTAGTAGTCGGCTTTTCAACCATTGTCTATCTCCCATCATTGTCCGATTGCTCAATTGTCCAATTGCTGAAATAGCAATAGAGCAATGAAACAATTGAACAATTAATTATTAAAATCAACTTTGACTGGCTCTTTTGCTGCTTCCTCTTCTAGCTCGAACAATTCACGCTTCTTGAAGCCAAGCATATTAGCAAAAATATTGGTCGGGAAGACTCGAGTAGCGATGTTTAGATCGCGAACATTGGCATTGTAAAAGCGACGAGCCGCTTGAATCTTATCTTCAGTGTCAGTCAGTTCATCTTGCAATTTGCCAAAATTTTCATTGGCCTTGAGCTCGGGATAAGCCTCTGCGACGGCGAAAACAGACTTGAGGGCTCCAGCCAAACCAGCTTCGGCTTTTGCCTTGTCTTCGACACCCTTGGCGCCGAGAGCTTCAGCTCGTGCCTTTGTTACATTTTCAAAAACACTTTTTTCGTGCTTGGCATAACCCTTCACTGTCTCAACAAGATTCGGGATTAGGTCATAACGACGCTTGAGCTGAACAGAGATGTCACTCCATGACTCGTCAGTGCGAACATTTAATGTGACCAGGCGATTGTAAACAGCAACGATCCAAATAACGATAACAACTAGAATCCCTAGTAACCAGATCATAATGCTCCTTTGGACTAAAAAATTGATTAACTTTTTCTCCGCTATCCCGACTCACACTAACACAATAGTACTACTCACTGTTAAGAAAGTAAAGTGCATTTTCCATTGACATTTTTCATCAAAACAAGAAAGTATGATTTGGGCTAATTTGATGTCTGTGCCGATAAAGTTGTATCGATTACTTCAGACGCAGTCGGCTGGACAAAAGTGTTTTCAATATCATAACCGGAGAAAAGAAGTGATAGATCAATCTGAATAAAGGGTGACGACGGCGAGGTTCCCACCTGGAGATCAAGCCGGCGAATAAGTTTGTCTTTGATCCCAATCCATACTGCTCCAGAAATATTTTGGATACTATCAGATGGGATACCAAGGTTTGAAAGTGAATTCCCGAGCTCGACTCTATCGAGTGAATATTTATAACAACGCACAGAACCATTTTTTTCGTTATTTTGTCTCATGCCATCAGCAAAAAAACCTTTTTCTAGATTGATAGCAGTCACCTGATCGACTACGCCACTCTCTGTCAGAGAAGCCAGATTATAAAGTAGCCATTTCCCCTGCTCTACCTTGCTATCAAATTTAATCCGATCGCTCTTGACCCAAAGATTATTTTTGCTATTTTTCAAAGTTATTGTATCTGAGTCGAGCGGCTTAACTATTTTAATTTTTATCTCACTACCCGAACTTCCAAAGTTACCCTCGATCGAGCTGTTGATTATCTTCGTCGTCGAAGTATCAGCATAAACTGTCTGGGTGTCGTCCGCCACTGCAGTGTCAGGGGAAGCAGCAGTTTCGTCTGCGGTAGTAGTTTCATCTGTAATCGAGCTATCAGAGCTAGTATCATCAACAGCAGCGTTGCTCGAATCTTCTTCACTGTAGCTAGTGGCATCTTCAGCCTCATCAATCCAGGTCACACTCGGGTCGTCTTCTGCCGGAAAGTCTGTTTCAGTAGCCAATACTGCTTTGATTGGCGCGACCACAAGCCTATCAATCAAGTTATTTTGGCTTACCAGTGGCGTCGTAACAGTATTTTTCATCGTCTTGTCGATATTCATATTTATCGTGCCGGTAACCTTGAATTGCTGATGATCTTTCATGGTCGTAAAAGATTGGACTAGGGCCGTTTCGGAATCAGATGATAGGCCACCCCAAATTCCCTGGATGCCTGTCGCACCATAAACTTTTTCCAAGCCGATAGACAGGAAACCTATTTCTGTCAGATAGACAAGACCAGTCATGACAACAATAAAAGCCAGGACGATATACAAAAAAACTTTGAGTCGGCTCTTGGATTGCGAGACAGTCTCGGTCGGTGGCGCTACGGATTCGCTCGTAGCATTTGGAGATGGCTTCCTTTTCAATCCGCTAAATAACTTTGACAGACCTATTTTTCTCGGTTGCTTCGCTGGTGGCGGGACGACAGGTGTAGCTGGGGTATCAGCAGGAATACTCGAGGGGACAACGAATGTTTGTTCTTGATTTTGCGACGCTGGTGACGCTGGTGTTGGAGTAGCGGGAACATCGGTAATCGGAGCTATCGGCTGGATTGGTGGTGGCGCAACTGGCTGCGACGCAGGAATTGCTGCCGGAGCGACAGATTGAGAAGCGACAGATTGAGTGGCAAGGGGTGTTGGTGTCACAGGAGCTGCTTGTGGCGGTGCCACTGAAGCAGGATTCTTTACCAAGGCAGCGACGCCACCTGGAACCGGTGCAATCGGCTGGACTGGTGCGACAGCAGGAGTATTTTGAGCAGGAGCCGAAATCTCATTGTTTATTGGTTGATTTGGCGTAGCTGAAATTGCTCCAGGAGTCGGTGTATCAAAATGATAATCAAACACAGGATCTGGTTTTGAAACAGAATCGATCGGTTTAGTCGGAGCTTGCGGAGCTGACTGCGGAATTTGTTGTGTGGCTTGTTGTGGAACGGGTTGTGAAGCTTGTTGTGGAGTTGGTTGTACAATATCTGTCGCTTTCACAACCGGCGGCATTGTCTTCTCAATATTCTGCGGCACACTAAAAGTCTGTGCCGGAGCTCCAGCCAACGTGCCAGCAACCTGAGCTTTTGGCGGCTCGACTGGCAATGGCTCATTCCACGGACTATCTACCGGTGTCTGCGAATTTACCGGTGGAGCAGCTTGAACTGGCTGATTCGGAACAGAATTTACTGGCTGAGCCGAAGTAGCTGGTGCTGCTGCGTTATTATTTTGATTTACAATATTGTCGGGCATATACCCCTCCTTCATCACTCATTGTAATATACCTATCGAAAATATTCAATCAAAAAATTACTTTCCGTTGATGATAAAATCGAGGGCACGGTCAAGTTGTAAGTCTGTAGTATTTGTACTATCGGACTTGATCTCAATATCCGGTGTTATACCCTCGCCATTGATAGTCCGGCCGTTTGGCGTCAACCATTTGGCAATCGTGATTTTCAGTGCTGAACCATCCTTTAGTTCAACTAGCTCCTGGACACTCCCCTTGCCAAAAGTTTTTTCGCCAATCAATGTTCCAGCCTTTCGATCCTGCAAGGCGCCAGAGAAAATCTCTGAAGCTGAAGCTGAGCCACCATTGACCAGAACCGCTGTTTTGAAGTTTTTCAGAGTTGCTGAATGCGACGTCGAAAAATCTTGTTTTACACCTGCTTTATTTTGCTGTTCGACAATTGTTCCGCCATCGACAAAGTAGCTACTCAGGTCGATCGCAGACTGGAAATAGCCACCTGGATCATCACGCAAATCGACTATAATTCCGTCTGGTTTGGCTTTGATCGTTGCAGCAGCAAAATCGGCAAAAAGCGAGCTAGTATCATCACCAAACTGCCGTACTTTTACATACATAATTTTCTTACTTGCCCCGAGCGAACCTGTGGTGAGCGAAGTCGAACCAGTCGAGGGGCCAGTCTGCTCTTTTTCCTCCCAAGTTACACTCTTGATTGTGATCGTGTCACGAACTATGGAAAAAGTTAGTGGTTTGTCGGCATCGGCTCGAGCGATTTGAAGTTTGACAGTCGTTCCTTTCTTTCCGCGTATTTTTTCTATCAACTCATTGAAACCTATATCAGCACTTTTAACATCATCAACCTGTAAAATAATATCTCCTGCTTTTATTCCAGCCTTAGCCCCTGGCGAATCAGATAATGGAGCAACAACTGTTGGAAGACCATTTTTCATCACTAGCTCGACACCAATACCATCAAATTGACCCTCGATGTCGCTCTTAAATATCTGGTTATCTTTTGGAGTGAAAAAAACCGTGTAGGGATCGCTAACCGATGAAAGCAAGCCGGAAATAGAATTATAAAGCATCGATTGCGAATTTGTATCAAAAACCGAATCAGATTGAAGTTTGTTCCAAGCCTGCCAATAGAGCGAGAAATCAACTCCACTTGGCATTCCGACCTCAGTATTGGTCACATCCTTCGCCATAATACCAAAGAATGATTTGCCTTTCTGGCCATAGCTATAACCGAGAAGAAAAACGCCAAAAATAGTCGCCAACGCCAACAAAAACACAATTAAGTGCCGGAGCGACCTCCCGCGAAAGTTATAATTAGAAATTAACATTTATCTCCATCTTTTCTCTCATATCCAGGATAAAAGAAAATTCCGAATTATTCAACCGATCTCACTCATGGTCGAATAATTCTCAACGCTTTTACCTGGCTTTTGCGATAACCACGACCCTGTCCGAGCGGATCTTGCATCGCATATTTGCCGTCACTCATCTTCGAAGTCAGGACGACAAAGTGAGATACCCCGTAGGAGTTACCCATGTCGACGCCGAGTGCAACTCCGACGATGACCGGGTGATTGTTGGCCAGCTCATCATCAACAGTCGACCAGTTTATCGATTGAGACTTACCATCATGGACAATCGAGGTACTGATTAGAGAACCATCGCCGGAACCACCACGAACAAAACTGGAGTTTTGCGCCGCCGTAGCTGGAGTATAACTTGCGCCATAAAAGTTAGCAATCATCGCCAGCGAAGTCAGGAGGCAACCATATGTACCAATTGTCGCCCAATAGCCCATCTTATCGCTTGCCCATCTGGAATCAGTTTGCTGGAGATACCAGCTCTCCGCTCCGGAAGAAACAACGTCTCCACCGGCGCCGATAGAAGCAGCACGAATTGAGTCTATTTTGGCCTGAAGATCGGCAACCATTTTATTAGCATTTTCCTGTTCTGCACTTAGACTTGAAATTGCACTTTGGGTGTTGGAGTAAAGCTGACCCTTGATAGTTTGTCTCTCTCCGAGATAATTTTTCTGACCCTCCTGTGATTTTTGTAAATCTGACAACGTTACAAGCTGACTAGTCTGATTACTTTTTTGTTGATTTAAATCAGCTTTCATCTGGTTTATTTTATCAATCCCGTTTTGAAGTTGAGAGCGAACCGAGTCATAATACTGTTGCTGATCCACAACCTCTGAGATGTTTGACGAACCAATTACAGCCTCGAGAAAACCGGACTTCCCTTGCATATACCAGGAAGAAATAATACTCGACATCTTGTCCTGCTCCACCACCAGCTTATTTTCTTCTGTCTTTATTTCTGACTCCAGTTTAGCAATCGTGTTTTGCGTGGCGCTTATTTGTCCGGTCGTCGCACTAATAGCTGATTGTGTCTCCGAAATCTGCGAATCCAGATAGTTAATGTCTTCTGCAATTTGTGTTGCTTGAGCCGCCTTAGCAGCCTTGGCTGCTGCCGCTGCTGCGGCCTGCTGTTTGTAATATTCCTGCTGTGCTTTCAATTGTGATTCTGTCGCCGCAAAGGTCGCAATCGGCATCATAAAAACAGCCATGGCTATTGCCGAAGCAACGATTTTGCCTATAAATTGTCCGACTTTAAATTTTATCATTTATCTCTTCGGCTTTTATTGTTTTATTGTTCGATTGTTTCATTGTTTTGACATGACATAAAAGTTTGGTTGTTGAGCAATGGAACAATGAGACAATGTAACAATAATTATTTCAGGTGTTTCTTCACTGCCCAAACTGAGCAAACAGTACCAAGAACAACACCAACGATCAACTGACTAAGGATTATTGTCCAGAAGCTAATCCCGGCAACGATCGCATCGATGTTGACAATACCGAGATAATTACCAGCTGCCGGCAAGGAATAATGAGCTGTCAGGTATAGAATCAATGAGGAAAAAATGGCAGCAGCAACACCATAGGCCACTCCTTCGAGAATAAACGGTCCTTGGACGTACCAATCTCCAGCTCCGACTAGCTTCATAATATCAATTTCCTCGCATCGAGCATAGATCGTCAAGCGAATAGTATTATAGATGATCAGGACAGAAATGACCACAAACAAAATTGATAAGGTCCAGCCGACATATTTAATAAAATTGGTGATTTTTATCAAGCGATCGACCAAATCTTTATTTTTGCGGTAGCTTATTTCCTTGATAAGCGGCTTATAATCTTTCGAACTCAGAAAAGTATTTACCGCATCCAGGTCCTCCGTCTGTTCTGTTTTTATCTCCAAACTGCGTGGCAGCGGGTTGTAATCAGTGCTAATAATATCTCGAAGCTGAGTATTGTCAGAATTTTGACTTTTCCAGATCTCAAGCGCTTTTTCTTTGGAGACATAGGTGACTGACTTGACATCAGATCGTGCAAGCAAAGTGTTCTCAATCTTAAAAATCTGATCGTTAGAAACAGAATCATTGAAATAAACCGAGATATCGACTTTACTTCGAAGCATCGAGGTCGTCGAATTGACCATAATCATCAGACAGACAAAGAAAGACACTGTGAAGAGGGTCAGCACCATCACCAAAGTTGCTGCCAATGACAGCCAGCGATTGCGCCAAAGCGAAACCAGAGCGGTTTTGGTGATTCGTCTTAATGTTGTTACAAGCTGCATTTTATTTAATTATTAATTTTTAATTTCTAATTTCTATTCAAATCTTGATTTCTAATGTTTAAGCATTAATACATTAAAAATTAAATAAAAATTAAGAATTAATCATTAAAAATTTCCTTTAGCCTCCGATTAAAGGTTGTATTTGCCCTTCAAATGATCTGAGATAACCACACCCTCTTTCATCGTGATGACTCTCTTTTGGAGAGAATCAACGACTTCGCGATCATGTGTTGCCAACAAAACTATTGTTCCCTGTTTATTGATTTTGAATAATAATTCGATGATTTCCCATGTCGAGACAGGATCGAGATTACCAGTCGGCTCATCGGCGATCAAAAGTTTCGGATTATGCACAAGGGCTCGGGCGATAGAAACACGCTGTTTTTCTCCACCAGACAGCTCTTCGGTAAATGAAAAAGCCCGCCTGGTCAGACCGACAAGATCGATAATTTTCGGCACTTTTTCCTTGACCTCATCGTCAGGAGTATCACATACCTCGAGGGCAAAGGCAATGTTCTCATAAACAGTTTTTTTTGGCAGCAATTTGAAGTCCTGGAAGATTACCCCCACCTTGCGACGAAAATACGGCAATTCCTTTTTTTTCAGTTCTGTAATGTCACGGCCGGCCACTAAAATTTTGCCGTCAGTCGGCCGCTCTTCACAGGTCAACAGCTTTACTAAGGTTGATTTTCCCGCACCAGATGGTCCGACGAGAGAGATAAATTCACCGACAGAGACGCAAAAAGAGATATCATGAACCGCCTCAATATTTGCAGAATATTGTTTTGTTACGCCTTGAAATTCGATGACAACATCTTCGCCAGGTGTTTTCGGATCTGTCTTGTCAGATTTTTTGTCGTCTTTTTGTTTTTCTTTTAAATCTAATTCTGTCATAATTTTTATTTTTTATTTATCATTTTAGAATTTACACGGTTCCTGTCATCCCTGCCTGTGGCTGGAGAGCAGGGATCTTACTATAAGATAGCTCAAGATCCCGCATCTCAAGCATACAGTGCGGGATGACAGATATGGGGATGGTTTAAAATGCATAAGTCCTATATTTAATAAATTTTTAAAATGATAAATTAATGAAAAATTGTAAAATGTAAAATGATTTTCAATCATCTAATTTTATATCATTGCCACTGTTAAATCCATTCCATCCATCTCTGCACCCTTTTCAAGTCCGAAGTTTGCCAGAATAGACGGAGCTATATCGGCCAAAACACCGATCGGCGTGCCGGAGGAAAACTGGAAATAATCATCTTTTGAAAACTCTGTTTGAACAAAACTATACGGCTTTTTGACAAAATCCAGATACATCAGCGGGACAGGATTTGTCGTATGCTCCTTGTGTGGCTGCTTCGTCTCCGGGTCAATCATCATCTCACAGTTACCATGATCAGCGGTGACTAACACTTTATATCCTTGCTGTGAAGCCGCGGGCAAGACTTGTGCCAAACAACTATCAACCGCCTCACAGGCTTTGATCGCCGACTCGGCGACGCCGGTGTGGCCGACCATATCGCCGTTGGCATAATTAACGACGATAAAATCATGTCCTTCGTTGATCGCTCCAAGCAATTTTTCTGTTACTTCCGGCGCCGACATTTCCGGTATTTTGTCATAAGTTGGCGATTTCTTTGACGGAACCACAACATCAGTTTCATTCTTCAAGGCTGGCTCGATGCCACACTTGAAGAAATATGTTACATGGGCGTATTTTTCTGTTTCTGCAGTGTGAAATTGTCGCAATTCCTGACCACTAAGTATCTCTGCTAAGGTGTTTTCGAGATTTTCTGGCGGAAAAATAGGAGTGGCCTTCTGGTCCTTCTGGTATTGTGTCATCGAAACCAACGTCAGTCCGGCCGGAACTTGTGCTCCCTCTTCGCCGGAGAACAGTGACAGCATCTGGCGGGTACGATCACTGCGATGATTAAAAAGAATAATTGAATCGTTCTCTCCGACAACACCACCGGTACCAATCACAGCCGGCTCCACAATCTCATCGTTTAGGTTTTTTTTGTAATTAGCGTCGAGCGCAGCGGCAGCTGTTTCGTATTTGTCGCCAACATTTTTGGTTATCAGGTCGAACGCCCGTTTTTGCCTGTCCCAGTTTTTATCACGATCCATCGCGAAATACCGACCTATCATCGTCGCTATCTGACCGCAACCGTATTTCTTGAATGCTTGCTCCAACTGGTCGACAAAACTCTTTGCCACCTGCGGTGCCGTATCCCGACCATCAGTGATAAAGTGAACTAGAACTTTCGATAATTTCGCCTTGCCGGCCGCCTCCAAAATGGCGAACAGATGACGAATATGAGAATGAACACCGCCGTCAGAAACGAGACCGATCAAATGCAAGGTCGAATTGTTCTTTTTGGCGTTCTCAATTGCTCCAAGCAATGCCTCATTTTTGCCAAATTCACCTGATTCGATCGCCAGATCAATCCGCGGCAGATTTTCCCACGCGACACGACCGGAACCAAGATTCATATGTCCGACCTCGGAGTTTCCTGGCTCTCCTGGCGATAAGCCAACCTCAAGCCCAGACGCTGTCAGAGAAGTCTTCGGATAATTAGCATAGAGATAATCTACAGTTGGTGTCTTGGCCAAAAGTGGTGAGTTGCCCTCTTCTGAGCTGGTCAGTCCCCAGCCGTCCATAATTACAAGCATTACTTTATTTGCCATACCACCTCCGTGTTATTTGCACAGTAATTATAACATGGGATCGTTCCGAGAGCAAAATTATTTTCTAATCAAATACAGGACTTACGCACCGTAGCGCAAGCTTTAGCTTGTTGGAGCTGAATTAAACAATTTGGTTGTGTGCAATCCCAGCACGCTGATCCGCCGGCTGGCGGAGTGGTCTACGAGGCTTTTGCGTAAGTCCTATCAAATATTTAATAAATTGGGGAAAATTTGTGTCATCTCCAAAATAAAAGTGCAGTAGTTCCAAAATAAAAGTGCAGTTAGCTTTGTTGGATAAATCTGTAGATGTTTTTGATCT
>PEZW01000012.1 GCA_002773985.1 Candidatus Berkelbacteria bacterium CG10_big_fil_rev_8_21_14_0_10_43_13 | reverse complement strand
TGATTGATTATTGGCTCTAGAATAGCACAAACTGGTACTTTTAGCACCCAGATTTTGATATTAAGCCAAATGTTTAGAAAATGGATTGTAATTTAAAACGCGAAACAAATCTTGTGATATGGTGATTCAATCTTTATAATAAGAGTTAATGGTTTTAAATATACGTACAAAAAGAATTATAGGGTACGGTTTAGAGATTGCCGCGTTGGTTGGTTTTTTTATTTGGACGATGAACATACTTGGGTACTTCCGGATTGGTGCGGACAAGATTGCCCAGCCGACAGATTCTAACAGTGATCTCTCAGAAAACACTCGATCTTATTTCAAGTTGTTTACTCTTTTGCATAACGGTTCTCGCTATACCGTTGACTTCACTCCTGACAAAATGATTTGGCTTGGTCAACATGTCGACCAAGCAACTTCCCAAGTCGCTGGGTCAGCTTCATCTCTCCAAATTCCGGTTAATCGTTACACCAATTGGCGCGATTTTAGCACAGTAGACGACTCAAATATTTCTTTTACTTCGCTTCAAGCATATTATCAAGCTCGTCAACAAGATGTTGACAACGCCTTTGTTCATGTCGCCTCAGATACATCATTTGTTCGGTACATAGAACCGTCTCGTCCGCTTCCATCAATGAATGATCGTCTGCAGCGTGTCTATACTGTTTCATCGACACCCGATCAGGCCGCATCTCTGCCAGACGTTACCGCAAGACAGGATGTTACCCATACTGCGTATGGAGATCAAAATGTGCCGACAATGCCGCATGATTTCACCCTAACCCTCAACAATACTGATACTCACTACATTGTTCTGGGACATCCCTGGAAATATGACCAGCTTAATTTCAATGTGACAACGGCTGCAACTGGAGGTTGGCAAACCAATTTCGAATATTGGAATGGCACGGCTTGGCTTCCGTTGACGACAATAAGTGATTCAACAAACAACTTTAGCCAAAGTGGCATGGTTCATTTTGCTCCGCCAGTAAATTGGTCAGTTGCAAAGCTTCCCGGCGATGACGCGGCTTATTATTGGTTGCGTTTTAGCGAAGCGGATATGACCAAGTCGGTAACTTTCACAGCACATAAAGTTCTTGAAACAAACACAAACTGGGATGGTATACCGGCGATTAGCCTTACTCCTTATGCTGTGTCGGCATATTCAATGTATCGTCAAAATGTCATTATTCCCGGCTGGGACGTGACAAATGACACAAACCATGATGGATATGTCGACGATATTGAATTTGCCAACCGATCAAACAAGCAAGCTTCAGCGCGTTTTCGGTATCAGTCTCAGTTGCCCGCCTCCTATCTCGTCGGTCGCTGGGAGGCCAATTATGCTGACCCGACCTATCAGCAGTTCGCGGCCGATCAAGCACGTCAACTCCTGTCTGATACCGGTACAACACGGCTTTTTGTTGACAACGGTTATACATCGCTGATGTTGCCATCCAGTCTGACGCTGCCTACTCCGGACAACCCGGCGCCGAGTCCGCAATATCTTGAATACAATGATGATACTGCTGTACATAAAAGTGCTGTCAGTTTTTTGACTGCCTTGAGAAATTCAGGTGCAAATTATATTCTGTTAAATGGCGCTTTGAGTCAACCAATTACTGTTCCAGCGATTGACGGCGTGATGCTCGAGAACGAAATTACTCTTAGTCACAGTGCTCAGGAAAATCCGGCAAATTTGGCGTTGTTTTGGAGTCAATTAAAAACATTTAGCGATGCGCATAAAGATGTGATTGTCGGTGCTACTTTTGGTAAAGACGATCGAGCCAGAACTTACAATCTGGCCCGATATTATTTGACCGCTACGCCGTCGACTTATTTTTGGACCCAGAGCGGCGCTTCATGGTCCGGCTGGTCAGAACAGATGTCTCGTGATCTCGGCGACGCTACAGGAGATTATTATCTAGTTGCGACTGATACTGTCCAAAATACTTATATATACCGGCGTGATTTTACACTTGGATCGGTCATAATCAAGACGATGGCGCCGGGTGCTAATACTGCGACCGGAATGGGTGATGATACAAAATACAGCGTTGATTTGGGTGGACGATTTTATCCTGTTGACTTCAATAATGTTGTTCAACCGCCGATCAGCTCCATCTCACTTAGAAACTATGAAGGTGCTATATTGTTGAAAAATCAACCACCGGTTTGGACCAATGTCGAACCTCAAACAATCAAGGTTGGAGAAACTCTGAAGCTGAAGCTACCGGCCAGTGATCCGGAGGGAGAACCCTTGACGTTTGCACTGGCAAAACAAGAGAGCGGTTTGTCGCTGACAACAGAGGGATCAGATACTTTTCTTCTTTTTTCTCCGTCATCTTCTCAGGTTGGGTCATTGTCAATCACCATTACAGCTTCTGAAGGTGATCAAAATTCTGCTACAACATTAGAAATTGTAGTTACTACCCAAACAAATAGTGGCGGAGAAGAGCCAGCCCAAACTCAGGATCCTGAGGTTGTTGTTCCGATTCAGAACCCGAAAATTACTGTTTCTAATAAAAAATCCAAGGCTCAAAATTCTACTACATCTACAGAAGAGAAGAAGACAAATATTTTTCAGAAGGCAGCAAGTGTGATATCGGCAATCATTCCAGATATTTACAAACCAGATGATAAAACAAGCGAAAGTGTTGCTCAACAAACAAACGATAGTATGAGTTCAACGATTCTTTCTCGAGTTTCCCAAAAAGATAATTTAATTATTCTCATCAGTTCAGTGTTGTTCTGTACGACTGGGTTGTTTTTCTTGCTCTAATTATCTATAGCAGAGTAGTTTACTCCAATACGCGGAGATAAGTTCTGCTATTTTTCACATCATTCTATATAATAGAAAGTGCTGGATCGAGCACAAAATAACCAAGCAAATCGATACGGCCGTTGTAAAATCGTTGGTTATTTTATAAAATTAAAGTATGACAAGACGAATAGTAAAATTGAAAAAGTTTGGACGGGAGACGGCTTGGGGAGTTGGAAAAGTTTTAGGTTTTTTGTATGAGTTTGGTGAGTATATGTCGATCAAGGAAATTTCAAAATCTGAAATCTATCGTCATGTCTATGGAAATTACGAAGGTAGGGTAAGCAAAAAACAAGTTTCGGATTTATTTTATAATTTGAAACGTCAAAAATACATCGAAGAAGTTGGGGAAGACCATTCCATTATTTTAACTGATAAAGCAAAGATAAAAATAATTGAAAAGATGATTGAGAAATCAAAAAATGATCGACAAATAAGATTATTATCTTTTGATATTCCAGAGCGGTTGCATGTTCAGAGAGATTATTTCCGGCGGGCAATCAAACGGATCGGTTTTCGCCAGATTCAACAAAGCTTGTGGGCCATTGATAGAGATGTCAGTGAAGCGGTAGAGACGGTGATCAAATATTATAAATTAGAGGATTATGTCGTTTATATCATTGCTGAAAAAACAAATATTGATCTCATGATAAAAAATATCTTCTCAAAATAACCAAGCAAATCGATACGGCCGTATCGATTTGCTTGGTTATTTATGTATATAGATGACCACCTTCGCTTAGCAATTCATGTGGATTAGGGTATAATTCATTTATGAAAACTATGAAAATAATTATCGGATCGGAGTCATTTGCGCCGAATATTTCTGGTGTAGCGACGGCGACAGAATTACTTGCAACAAATTTGGCCAAGGCAGGTAATGAGGTTTGGGTGTTTGTGCCGAGTGAGAGCTATAAAACATACGAGGATAAGGCCTTCAGGGATTTTATTGTAGTCAGGTTCAATTCGCTTCCCAATCCTTTTCGCAAAGGTTTTCGTTTTGCCACTTTTTCTCAGCAGGAGATATTTCGCTTCATTCGAGAGATTGAGCCAGACATTATTCATCTGCAGGATCCAGTCGGAATTTCGTCACAGCTTTTGAAAGCTGCAAGAAGATACCACATTCCAATAGTTGTCTCAAATCATTTTTCTCTTGATTATATTACCTCATATTTTCGCTATCTGAAACTAATCCATCCACAAATAAAATTCTTTTTTCGCGCTCTCTTACGCCGTTTTTATAACCGTTGTGACTATGTTATCTGTCCGACTGAAACAGTGCGGTCTGATCTGAAAAATTGGGGAGTAAAAACACCGATTGTAGCAATTTCCAATGGTGTAGATCTGGACCGCTTTTTCGATTATTTTGACCTGACAGAATTTAACGACAAATATCATTTACCGCCAAACAAAAAGGTCCTTTATGCTGGTCGGATCGACCGTGATAAGAATGTTGAAGTACTAATTCGAGCAATTCCAGAAGTAATACGAAGTATGAACATTCATTTTGTCATTGCCGGCGATGGCTCAGAACTGGTAAGATTAAAGAAGCTGGTCCAGAAATTAAATATTGAGCATGCCGTTAGTTTCGTTGGCTGGATTGATCAGAGCGCTGACGACTATCTTCAGGTTTTCCAATCGGCAGACGTGTTTGTGATGACATCAAAAATTGAAACTCAGAGCATTGTGACGATGGAAGCGATGGCGGCGGGATTGCCGGTGATCGGGGCAAATGGTGGTGCATTGCCGGAACTAATCAAAAACAACTGCAATGGTTGCCTTTTCAATCCCGGCGACAGTGGAGATTTAGCAAAAAAAATTACCAAGGTTTTGACTGATAGCAAATTACGAAAAAAAATGAAAGCAGAATCTCTCCGGCTGATTGCTTCTCATGAAATCAAGAAAAGTTTTATTAAAATAAATGAAATTTATGACAAAGTTATCAAAAAAAATTAAAGGTCACAAGTTACTTTTCGGCATCATCATCCTTTTCTTCTTGGTGTTTGCAGGCTGGGCAATCTATGCTTATCTAAACAAAGTAATGCCGCAATCAGCAATCTATTTCTTAAATGATATTGAAGCGCCAAAGGCTGGTAATAAGATTTTGGTTTTCTCGCCACACCCAGATGATGAGACGATTGCTCTTGGCGGCTATATTTACGATGCGACAAAAGCCGGTGCGGAAGTGCAGATTGTGCTAGTGACCGACGGCAACAAACAAGGATTGAAAAGCCAACGCTATGCCGAGTTCAAAAAAGCAACCGCTCGGCTTGGTGTCAAGTCATCAAGTTTAGTTTTTCTTGGTCATCCTGATGGCTCGCTAAGCACCGTCAAGGAGAGCAAACTGGCGACTGAATTTGAGGTGCAAATTAATAATTTCGAGCCCAATATTGTGTTTTATCCTCACCTCGATGATCAGCACCTTGACCATGCTTACACTGGTCAGATTGCCAAAAAGGTGACAGAGAACTTGGACATGATTGATTATCAATATCTTGTTCATGCAAAATATTTTCCTCAGCCGCAGACATATCATCCAGACGATTATCTCTTGCCACCGCAAAAATTAGTCACCTTTGATCATGAATGGCAAAGGTATTTGGTCAGCCCAGAGACAGAAGCAGTCCAGAAAAAAGCCGTGGAAGAGTATGTGACACAGATGAAGAATCCTCTGGTGAGGGAACTGTCTTATTCGATGATTAGGAAAAATGAACTATTTGCGGTTGATCGTGAGGAAGGGGACTAATGGGTCATCTCATCACTGCAACCTTTCATTATTTTAGCTCACTCCAAACTTTTGGCGCTTTTTTGTCAATGTTGATTGAAAACATCGGTGTTCCTCTGCCAACAGAGATTGGATATCTAATCAGCCAGGATTTGATTAGTCGAGGTATCGTTTCATATGGAGCAATTCTTTTCATCTTAACTCTTGGTCATGTTTTGGGGTCGTTGATTTCGTATGGTATCGGTCGAATGGGTGACAACTATATCAAAACAAAAGTTGAGAAAAGCAAGAGAATCGTCGAGGTGCACCAGAAACTTAAAGGTTGGTACAAAAAATATGGTAGTTTAACCGTTTTTCTAACCAGATTCGTTGGCTATGTCAGACCGTGGAGTTCGTACATTGCCGGTTTGGCCAAAGTAGAGTTCTGGCCTTTTTTGCTCTGGACGACACTTGGATCATTTATTTTTAATATTATTAATATTTATTTTGCAAAGGTGTTTTTGCTGATCTGGCGCCGTTATGAAGTTTATCATTATTTGATCATCATCATCGCATTGTTACTTTTCTTTGCTGCCGCAATATACGAATTTTTCAAATACCTCAAGTCACTGCGGAAGAAAAAAACATAAAAGCTGTTCGAAGCTAAGAGCCACTCTGTTGAAACTAAAAATCACCTTTTTGCAAAGATGATTTTTTTCTGGTGGGCGTACATGGACTCGAACCATGGACCTCATTCTTATCAGGAATGCGCTCTAACCAACTGAGCTATACGCCCTCTATAGTGATGTGACAATGAACGCTTTCATGGCCATTGAGAGCTTTGTTTTTCTTTCGACGCCAAATGCATATACTTCACACGTGCCGTGCCGAATCGAATCTTTGTAGCTGAAACTGGATTTTTGCATTTTCCGAACCGAAGATTTATAAAACTGTGAATTTGACAGCTCTAATGTATTTTGCCAGAAAACTCGTTCTTTTTCAAGATCCATATTTTCATAGAGGTGAAGCTGAATTCTGATGTCTTCTTTATTGATATCAAAATATCTTTTTAACCAATTAATAAAAAATAAAATTATGCCTGGGTCGGTGTTCGATAAAGCGATTCTAGAACTGACTTTCTTGTCGCCTTCGCCGAGATATAGCATTAGTCCAGCAACAAACAATGTCTTATCTGATAGATGTTCGAAATCAGTTAGATAATATTCGTACGCACTCTTCGCCTCTTGCTCTTTTTTTCGCCGCATTGTATTCCGATATCTTTCTCTGCTTGCTTCGCCTTTCTTCCAGCCAGCTTCTTGCATTTTTGCAATCAGATCTTCACTTAACGGCAAGTCTCTCAACCAGTAGCTAAGCGTGCTTTTTGAAACACCGAGCTGCTGTTTGATTGCGGAATAACTGAGCTTGTCGTCAGTTCGTAGTTTGATCGCGCGTTGTCTTAATTCTTTTTTCACAATTATACCACTGACAAAATCATACCAAGTCAAACCGAACTGTTCAATACACATTGATCGGAAATATTTACGAGGGCTATTTTTTGTTTGACGAAAATTGGTTATAATGAAGATAAGCCCTTAAATTTTGTTTGTTTTTTTGAGTTTTCTCCGGAGGTGTTTATGGATATTTTTATAGGTATTTCTTTGACGATTGTTGTTGCGGCTATAATTGCTAGTATTTTGCAGAAGCTGAAACAGCCATTGATTATCGGTCATATCATTACTGGTCTGATTGTCGGACCGTATTTGTTCCAAAATGCTGGCTTCAAAGAAATTATTGACTCTTTGTCGCAATTTGGTATTGCTTTATTGCTTTTTATCATCGGTCTCAATTTGTCACTAAAAGTCATCAAAGAGGTTGGGCGAGTTTCGCTGTTGGCAGGTATGGGACAAATCTTGGTCACTTCTGTTGCTGGTTATTTTCTAGCCAGATGGCTTGGTTTTGATTCACTTACCTCGTATTATCTTGGTATCGCTCTGACATTTTCCAGTACGATTATTATTATGAAACTTCTTTCTGATAAGAAAGATCTGACTAAATTTTACAGTAAGATATCGATTGGAATTTTGTTGATTCAGGATCTTTTTGTTGCACTTCTCTTGATTGCAATTTCCGCCTTTCATGAAGGCGGGACCAGTTGGTTTGCAATTTTGTTTACTCTTTTCAAAGGTTTAATTGTTTTTGATCTGATTGCTCTCTGCACTATCTATATTTTGCCAAAATTAAGCGCCTCCTTTGCAAAATCTCAGGAGTTTTTATTTCTTTTTTCCATCGCTTGGGGACTAGGACTAGCAACATTTTTCTATTACATGGGTTTTTCGATGGAAATTGGTGCGTTGGTCGCTGGTGTAACGCTCTCAACATCACCATACCATTTTGAAATTTCATCAAAGCTTCGACCACTGCGTGATTTTTTTGTCATCTTGTTTTTTGTACTTTTGGGATCAAAATTGACCCCGACGGGAATTTCGAAATATATTGCTCCAGCTTTTATTTTTTCAGTTTTTGTCATCATTATAAAACCACTTATTGTTGAATTATTGACTGCAAGTGTTGGATTCAAGAAAAAAATTAATTTTATGGTTGGAGTAAACTTTTCTCAAACCAGTGAATTTTCATTGGTATTAATTCTTGCTGGGATCAAAGCAGGGCATCTATCTGACGATATTGTCTCAATAATTATTTTGGTTAGTCTGATTACAATCACAATTTCATCATACTTAGTATTATTCAATAATAAGATTTATCCCTATTTTCAAAAATTAATTTTTGAGAAAAAAAATGCCAGGCTAGGTAGTGGCTCTAAGGAAAGCTATGAGGTTATACTACTTGGCTGTAATCGTGTTGGCTATGATTTTTTTGAGACGTTTAAGGAGCTTGGTAATAAATTTCTCGTCATCGATTATGATCCGGATGTTATCAAACGTTTGGTCGAGCTGGGGATCAACTGTCGATATGGTGATGCTGACGACAATGAATTTCTCGATGAGCTAAATTTGTCAAAATCAAAAATGGTCATCTCGAGTATTCCTGATTTTGAGACAAATCAATTTATCGTTGCAAAAATTCGAGAGACGAGTAGCGACACTGTTATCATGATGATTTCGCACGATGTTGACGAATCTATCGCGCTTTATGACGCCGGGGCGACTTATGTCATCACTCCGCATTTTCTCGGAGGTAAATATGCTTCAATGTTGATCTCAAAATATGGTTTCGATCCGAAAAAATTTATCACCGAAAAAGAAAAACACATCAAGGAACTTGAAAAACGTCGTGAACTCGGTCATGTCAGGGCAGTGCCGGAATAAATCAGTTGACACACAGCTCTAGTTTATTGGTTTATGTTTTGCTAATAGACTAATGTTGACTAGCTAACTGAGCATAAATTTGCTATTGTAAATTCCGTCGTGGGCCTATAGTTAAGCGGTATAACAGGGCATTCGCATTGCTCAGTCCCGAGTTCGATTCTCGGTAGGTCCACCATCCTTCGCCAAGCTTGCCTGTCGGCAGACAGGGCTACGGCTGGCACGGCCAAATCCGCTTCGATGAGAATTCTTTCTGTAAGTCAGATCAATAATTGCATAAAATAATAGTATGATAGTATCAGCACATGTTGTCGTTGGGGGGTATTTGGGCGAGGCTGTCGGCAATCCGGCCGGAGCTTTTGTTGTCGGCGTAATCTCACATTTTATTCTCGATAGTATCCCGCATTTTGACAATCTTGATAACGAGTGTTTTTCGCCACGACAGATTGCATTTACTGCGACCGATCTGATCGTCGCATTTCTTCTGATGTTTTTTGTCGTCAAACTACCACTAAACGAAACAATATTTAGCAGCAGTTATGCCTGGGGTGCACTGGGTGGTTTCTTACCTGATATGTTTGACAATGTCCCTTTTTGGAAAAAGCAATTTTTAGCGACCAGATTTGGTAAAGCCTATCATCGGTTGCATGCCGGAGTCCATCGCAAACAGCCCAGTGCTTTGGTCGGAATGACGACTCAGCTTGTCGTCATTACTTTATTTCTAGCGGCCCATTTTGCTATAATTAAATAAGTCTACAAATTACGAATATTTACAAAGATACAAATATTTGTATATTTGTAAAGATTAGTAATTTGCAGAGGGTTGGAAGCTTCGATGAATTGGAAATATTTTTTAGGCTGTGAGATCGTCGGTTTTGCGCTTCTGGTCTACAATAAATGGATTGTTGACAATACTCAGCGAGTTGATTTTGCCGAGCGCTATTTCGGTCCGGCCGGGACATATACTTTGTATAAGTTGGTTGGTATCGGCATAATATTTTACGGTTTTTATTCACTCTACAACAAGTGATTTGTACAAATTGTGATACAAAAACACCCGGATTATTTTCCGAGTGTTTTTGTATTTTGCATTACTGTCTAGCTATATTCTATAAAACCAACGGATAAGCCAGCCGAACAAGCTGAAGCCGCGTTCATTTTTGTCTAATTGGTTGGCGAGGTTTAGATTTTGTATCTCGAGAATGTTTATCTGATTTTGAATTGCGCTTGCATCATCAGTGTTCTCAAGCTGAGTCATAATCTGTTGTAGCTCTCTGACTCTTTGTCTGTTTTGCTCCATGATCTGTTCAACCGCTTTTACCTGCTTGAAATCTGGACCGATGAAAAATCGCGACACCTTATTCCTGGACTGCAGTTTGTCCATTGCCTTGTTTGCGCCATCCTCGGACTTGTTTTGCTCCTTGGCGATTGTCCGAATCTGATCTCCGATGGTTGAATCACTTGCCTGGTTGGCAACTTCGAGAATATTCTCAACTGCCTTGGCTACTTCTCCGGCCCGACCCTTGGTTGTATCATCTGACGATTTGTATTGTTGCTTCGTCGAAGTGACATCTTTTTCGATCTGAGCTTCGATTTGGGCTTCCGTTTTCGTTTCTGTCTGGGTCTGGATCTGGGTGCTTTCGTCAGCGTTTTGTGTTTGGGTTTGCACTTGTACTTGAGCAGAGTTCTGAGTAGACTCTCCTTGATTTGCATTTTCCGATGCCGCAAGAACAGTTACCGGAGTGATGACTAGCGCCAAGACTGTGGCCAATGTTTTCTTGTTCATTTTTCTCCCTCTCTTTAATAAATTCAGAATGGTGGACCCGACAGGATTCGAACCTGCGACCTCCTCAGTGCAAATGAGGCGCTCTACCAACTAAGCTACGGGCCCATATGAATCAAGCGATTCAATTATTAACTTTTTGATTTTTCGTCCAATGCCAGTTTTGTAAAAAATTTCACGTTTTACGGCATCGGCTTTGCAACAATATTCTTCGTAATAGATTAATTTGAACGGACCATTATTTTTCGACCAGGTATTGCATCCAAAATTGTGCTCCGCAATTCGTTTGGCTGGAGTTTTGGATGTCTGTCCCACATATATCTTGCCATTTTTTAAACTTTTAGCAAAGTAAACTGTGAACATATTGCTCTACCTCTTCCAAAGGCGGATCAGCCTCTGGCTGAAACTAAGCTACGAACCCAACAATGGTTACAACGATATCACAGTAACGGTATTTATTCAATAAAATTGTGTTATTATTGACCTATGAATATTGTCAAAAAAGTCAAAGATTATGTCGAGGCGGAGTGTCTCAAATCAACGAGTAAATATGGTTTTGAGATTTTTGAGTTTCATTTTGCGGTAGTCGTGAAATACGCTCAAATTTTGGCTGATGAACTCGGCGCTGACAGAGAGGTGGTGACATTGGCGGGCTGGCTCCATGACATCGGTTCGGTTTTATATGGTCTCAAGGACCACCACCTTACCGGCGCGAAAATTGCCGAGGAAAAACTGAGAGAATTTAATTATCCGAAAAATAAAATTAGATTGGTTAAAAATTGTATTCTTCACCATCGCGGCTCAACAGCGTCAGCACGGAGAACTCTCGAAGAAAAAATTGTTGCTGAAGCTGACACGATGACGGCGTTTGATAGTATCGGTGGACTTTTCAAGGCGGCTTATATTTTTGAAAATTTGCATCAAGCTGAGGCCGAGAAGTCAGTTTTGAAAAAATTGGAAAATAAATACAAAAAGTTGCATTTTGCAAAATCCAAAGAGATAATAAAGCCAAAATATGAAGCGGCAAAGTTGTTATTGAAAAAATAAAGCAAATAACACAGGAGGAAGATTATGCAAAAAGGGCCAGAATTGTCAGGAGTATTGCCGGGGATGGATGGTTTTTCAGACGAACGTGTGGTAGAAAAAGAGGTATCTCCTGAAGAATTAACGAAAGAAGCACTGGAAAGCTTTGGTTTCAGTGTTACTGAAAACGACAGCAAAGCAAAAAGTTACTCAAAACAGATGAGTGATGCGAGAAGAGGCAAAGGAAATGAATTCAGATTGCCCGAAGAAGTTCCCAGTTTCGAGCCAGCGGCGTATTCGACTGAGGGTAAATCTCTAGCCACAAAAGAGGAAAACGGTCATACTATAACTGTCGCATATACAGTCAGTGTCGGCAGTGGCAAACCTGAATATGATGCTGGTGTTTTTGTTGACGACAAATGGGTTGGAGCAAATCATGATTTTAATATTGGTGAATTGCTTGGTGTTATTGGTAACGCAATTGCAATGGCAAAATTTGAACGCAAAATTACTATGTTGCCAGCCGGCGATCTTGAATATGAAAAATTTAAAGACGAATTTGAAGAAAGAAAAAGAGAAATATTAATTAAATTTGGGTATTAATTAATAAAATGTTTGTGTTTAGATTTAGGGGACGGTTCTCTTTTAAGCACTCTTTTAGGCTTTTGTACTGTGTACTTTATTGACGTATTGATGCTGACGATTAAACGGTCTTACAAAAAATACTTAAAAAAGAGGCAGTCTTAATCTTACTAATCATCGAGAAATAGGAAAAATTTGAACCGAAAAACCAAAAAAGCCTAATGTTGTATTTAAAAGAGAACCGTCCCCTATATCGCTCTAATGCCCAGCTTGACGCTGGCGCTAACCTGTGTCTGCATTTTAGCAGTAACTTGGTCAAGCACTGATGCCCGGTCAATTTCTTTTCTGCTCATTTGTAGCAATTCCTTCATCCGTAAGCCTTCCTTGGTTTTGA
>PEZW01000006.1 GCA_002773985.1 Candidatus Berkelbacteria bacterium CG10_big_fil_rev_8_21_14_0_10_43_13 | reverse complement strand
TGGACTACAATACCCCCGTAGCGCAAACTTTAGTTTGCTAGTCACGCTTCATCTTCACCCACGTTTCCGGCCGACAAGAAAGCGTGAGCTACGATTAAAAAGTAGAATTTAATCTTATAAGCTAGAGATTCAAAATACAGACTATTATTTAATTCTGATTCCGGTTTTCTTGACCTCGCTAATGAGGGGAGAGAGATTTTTTTCAAATTCATCAGGTGAGAAACCAAGAGGCTGGATACGAATATCTATATCACGTCTCCAGCGCCAAAGCTGTTGTTCGTTTTCATCCCAGTCTTTGCCGGCAAATTTTGGCGAAATGACGGCGACATCGATATCACTCCACTCATGAGCGTTACCCCTAGCATATGATCCATATAAATAAATACTCTGAAATGCAAAACCTTGTCGGATCAGATAGTCGGCATAAATTTTTACAATTTTTTTTACTTGATCTTTTGACATAAATTCTCATACAACACTTTAATTTTGACAACGTATTTTCTAGTGTATTTTGCGGTTGCTTCTTTGTGAATAGCCAGCTTGTAATCAGGATATCTGGCTCGGATGTTGAATCTGTTTACTGCGTCAAGCAGGTCCTCGTCTTCTTTGCTCAAATCAAGCTTGGCTAGTTTTGCCAGTCTTAGAAGATCGTGGGTATAAGGAGCCTCTGCTTTTGTGATTTTGACAACGTGGGCCTTTAAAATTTTTTCCAGCAGCAAGTGTCCCCAAAAAAGTGTTCCGACGTAGCGTTTTAATTGGAACAAGGCCTCGACAGTGACTAAATCATCGGCTGCGGTTTCGAGCCAGTAATCAACTGATTTTTTTGTTCTTTCTTCTTCCATCTTGATGATAATCATAGCATATTTTTCATTCTGAAAATAGGGCAGGGTACGTAACTGCTCAGTCATCTTCTTTGTCATCCTCGGGTTCGACGGTGTAACTTGAGAGTGAAGCCCGGGGATCCAGCCTGCCTGCCGGCAAGGCAGGGAGGTTTGGTCGCGATTGTGCTGTCTGGATTCCCATTCGAGTCTGAGCCTGAGGGCTCATCCCTCAGAGTCGATGACCCGCCGGAGTTTACCCCGTACTCTGATACGGGGCGGGAATGACAGTGAGCAGTTACTAGGGTGCGACAGCCCTTCGGCTTTGCTCAGGGTAAACAGCTGCCAACTCCTCTCATTTCGCTCGCAGATCAGAGAGAGAGTCTATAGTTGGAAAGTTCATAAAGTTCATAAAGTTTGTAAAGTTAGAAAGTTCATAAAGTTGGAAAGTTCATAAAGTTCATAAAGTTTGTAAAGTTGCACCACGCTAAAGCGTGGGCTACGGATTGAAATGTAGATCAAGCTTCAGCTTGAACACACGCTAAAGCGTGGACTACAATACCCCCGTAGCGCAAACTTTAGTTTGCTAGTCACGCTTCATCTTCACCCACGTTTCCGGCCGATACGAAAGTATGGGCTACAAATACTACACCACGAAAGTGGTGTTTTTTTGTGTTATAAAAATGATGGGGTGGTTGACAATGGGTTGACAATAGAATAATCCCTTGACAAGAGTTTAAGTTTAAGTTAAACTTCAACTATGAAAACTATTACAGCAAAAAACCTAAGAGACAATCTTGATGAAATTGTGAAGAGAGTCGGTAGAGGAGAGTCTATCAAAGTGACCTACCGATCCAGGTCCGCTTTTGTGATCCAGCCGGACTACGATGGAAAGGTCTTTGAAAAACCCGGTAGCTTGTCAGCTATGCAGGCGTATGTTGCAAAAGTTCGTGAGGTCAACAAGACTTCACGAAAATCCGAGCTTGATTCCGCTAAATCAGTCAAAGAGCTTTATCACAACATGCTTGATAATAACCCAAAGTATAAGAGTGATCATGAATAACTCTGTTTTTGTTGATGCCAATGTTTTACTGGAATCTTTTCTAAAAGATCGTAAAGGCGCGGAAAAGGCCCAAAAATATATTGCCTCGCATGATGTTGTAATCTCGCCGTTAACAGCGCACCTGTTTGTTTACTTCGGTCAGAAAGACGGAATATCTCTAGAAGTCTTGCTTGGATTGTTAAAGAGCCACCGTGTTACTGATTGTGGTAATGCTGAAGTGATGTGGGCCGTTCACAATATCCAGGGCAATGATTTTGAAGACGCACTTCAGGTTGCATGTGCCGTTGTAAATAATTGCAAAACCTTTGTGACATTCGACAAGAATTTAGCAAATCGATATAAGAAATTTATTTTGATGAAATTGCTTTAGAAAGTAGAAAGTTTATAAAGTAGAAAGTTTGAAAGTTTATAAGGTTGCACCACGCTAAAGCGTGGGCTACGGATTGAAATGTAGATCAAGCCTCAGCTTGAACACACGCTAAAGCGTGGACTACAATACCCCCGTAGCGCAAACTTTAGTTTGCTAGCCACGCTAAAGCGTGGGCTACATTTACTACACCGCGAAAGTGGTGTTTTTTTGTATGACAATATATTTTTTTCTGGCAAAATATGCTATAATCTTGCCAAGATGGACAGGAAAAGAGTTCAAAAATTGATTGAGTACTGGTTAGAAAGTGCTGAAAATGATGTTGCGGTGATGGACGGTCTGTTCAAGCTTGGCCATTTTGTCTGGACATTGTTTCTCGGTCATTTGATTTTGGAAAAAGTGCTCAAGGCTCACATCGTCCGAACAAGCCAAGAGGAGGCGCCAAAAATTCACGATTTATCGAAGTTGGCAGTCCGTGCCAGCTTGAAATTAAGTAAAAAAGAGAACAATCTATTAAGTGAAATAAACGATTTTAATTTGGAAGCCAGATATCCGGAAATTAAATACCGAGCTTATAAATTTGCAACTAGAGAAATAACCCAAAAATATTTAAGTGAAGTTAAAAGTTTGAAAGAAAAATTATGTCAACAACTGAAGCAAAACAAATAGGCAAAAGATATGCCCAACATCTGCGGCAGAATCATTTTCCGTTTAAACAGATCTATCTTTTTGGTTCTTTTGCCAAGGGCAGTTTTGATGAGGAAAGTGATATTGATATCGCCGTAATCTCCGATAAATTTGACGAAGTAGACGTCAAAAAATGGTTTCAAAATCGCTTTAAACTCGGAAAACTGAGATTTGATGTCGATCTTCGGATCGAGCCGCATGGTCTGTCACCCAAAGAATTTGAAGATGAGGACTCAATAATGACTTATGAAATAAAAAAGCACGGTATTAAGATTGCTTGATTTTTTGACTACTGCCAACTCCTCTCATTTCGCTCGCAGATCAAAGAGAGTCTATAGTTGGAAAGTTCATAAAGTTCATAAAGTTCATAAAGTTTGTAAAGTTAGAAAGTTCATAAAGTGGAAAGTTCAAAAGTTTGTAAAGTTAGAAAGTTCATAAAGTTGCACCCCACCCATTCGGCTCCGCCTTGCTTCGCTCAGGGCAGGCTCTAGCCTCCCCTCGGAGAGGGGAGGAAGAGCTCGAGGAGAAGAAAAAAACACCGCGAAAGCGGTGTTTTTTTGTGTGCTATTGACAAGACATAAATATTAGCGTAAGATATAAGTAATCATAATTGATAACTTATCTATGACGCCACTAAACAAAGAAAATGCGATTGTGTCGCTGTACAAGAGCAACAAAACAGTCTTTTCAATAAAAGATTTGGCTTTGATCTGGCAAATTGACAATTCAAATTATCTAAAGACAAAGATCAATCGTTATCTCAAATCAGAAAAATTATATTTTATTCGCAAGGGATTTTATGCCCTCGATGGTAAATACGATGTAGTAGAGTTGGCCAACAAGATGATTGTGCCCTCATATTTCGGATTGTACTCAGTGCTGGCGCGTGAGGGGGTTAACTTTCAATATGACTCGAGAGTCTTCTCTGTATCTAGGGAAAGTCGAACGATAGTTGTCGGTGAAACGGAATATGTATATTTGAAAATCAAAGATTCGGTACTACTAAATCCACTTGGGTTAAGGTTTCTAGGAGACAAAACAATTTCAACTAAAGAGCGAGCGATTGTAGACCTAATATATTTATGGTCAGGCTTTGCCTTTGATAATTTATCCAATGTCGATTGGGATAAATGTCTTGCGATAGCGAATATTTATCAAAGTTCTAAAGTATTGGAAAAAGTTAAAAAACTAAAGGAGGCTTATGCTTGATAGATCTCTGCATGAAAATTTGATGACAAGAATATTGGTTGATATTTACAGCGAGCCAGAGCTACGTCAAAAGCTTGGATTCAAGGGCGGTACCGCAGCGTATCTTTTTTATGGGTTGCCTAGATTTTCGACTGACCTGGATTTTGATCTTTTGGATGATAGAGACAATAAAAAAATTTTTAATCAAGTAAAAGCAATTTGCTCAAAGTATGGCGAGATTAAGGATGAACAAATAAAAGAAAAAACCATCTTTTTTCTCGTTTCGTACAAAAAAGGCGAGCATAATATTAAGATCGAAATCTCAAGAAAAACATATATTGACAACACTTATCAACTTCTCGAGTATTTCGGTCTGCCGATACTGGTAATGGATCAAGATTGTATGTTTGCGAACAAACTTGTGGCTGTTCTCGGTCGTAAAAAAATGGTCAATCGTGATTGGTTTGACGCCTGGTTTTTTTTGGACAAACAGTGGTCGATAAAAAAAGAGATTATCGAAAATCGCACTGGTATTAAAGTATCAAAATATTTTGAGAAGTTGCTTGGTTATCTCGAAAAAAACGAAAAGTCACTCAACATTCTTCACGGTTTGGGAGAGGTATTGGACACGAAACAAAAAAACTATGTCAAAAATAAGATGATAGATGATTTAATTTTCTTGCTTAAGCTTAATGCTAATCAATTAAATTCGAGTAGACGAGAACTGATTTGAAATTTGTTTGGTGGGGCCCGGCACCACTCCATGAAGGAGTGATGCCGGGGAGCAGGCTTGAGGAGCGGGAACTCCTCAGACGGGGGGACGGACAGTGACGATCGGCGGGAAGTAGTGGAGGACGGGGACTTCCTCAGGGTCCCAACCTGTCTCGCCGACAACGATCGGGATCTCCTCGAACAAGCCATCAACCGAGCCGATACTTGGGCGCCAAAGCCCGACACGCTGACCTGGTCTTGTCTGACCAGTCCAGGTGTGATCAGCGACATTGGCCTCTGAGCGATGAAGGATGTCGAAGACATTCCAGCCTTGTCCGGGACAGGCTTGCCAGTAGAGTTTCAGCCCTTGAGCGAAACCGGCGCCTCGGACCAGCGGTTGTAGTTGTCTGACTGGTAGTGCGGCGACGATTGGCCCGATATGGTGATCCATGCAGGCCAGTACCTCCGGATCACACTCTGGTTGTAGCTCGCCAAATCTGACGAGCATCTGGTGCAAAGTTGGCTCCAAGCCCTCCCATGTCACAGGGAAGGCTCGGTCCGGATCAGGGTCAACGGCGCGACTCGGCACATACGCGTGTTGGGCCATGACGGTGGATCTCCTCTCCCGTGGGGATGTTAGGAAATAGTATACACCTTTTTCTCTTTGCAAGTTGTGAACAAGTGGTAGAATAAGAACATTACGTATTACGTATAAGGTATAAAGTATTATTAAAATGACTAAAGATAAGGGATAAAGACTAATGTCCTAAAATCTAAATCCTAAACCCTAAGTCCTAAATCTATGGACAAAACTAAAAACAAAAAAACCGGTAATGCCGGTGAGGAAGCGGTGGCGAGATACCTCGAGTCAAAAGGCTACAAAATTCTCGATCGCAATATCAATTTTCCTTTTGGTGAAATTGATATTTTGGCCGAGCAAAGAAAGACCATCGTCATCGTCGAGGTCAAGACTGTTCGCGGTGGGGGATTTGGTCAAGCTGTCGATCTGGTCAGATATGCCAAACAAAATAAATTAAAATTGCTGGCGCGAGCAATCAGTCAGAAATATCCCAGCCGGGCGATCCGGATCGATGTCGTCGGGGTTGATTGGTCGGGGAATGAGCCGAAGATAGAGCACATTGAATCAGCGGTAGAAGGCTGAAAAAAATCGTATAACGTATAGCGTATAACGTATAATGCGGTTATCTGCCTAATACGTAATACGAAATACCTAATACGAGATTACATGAGATCCTTCGCTGACGCTCAGGATGACAGACAGAAGTAATTGTGCTAGATTATGATCATGAATTACAACAATATTATTACTCGTTTTGCGCCGAGTCCGACCGGAGAGCTTCACATCGGTGGAGCGCGGACGGCGCTGTTTGAATATCTGGCGGCTCGGAGTACCGGCGGCAAGTTTTATTTGCGGATCGAGGACACCGATCGAGCGCGCTACGTCGAAGGTTCTGACAAGCGATTGGTCGAGGCGCTAGAGTGGCTGGGCTTGGTTCCTGATAATATTGACGATATCGTGACTCAGTCCAAGAGACTGGATTTATATCGAAAATACGCTTTGAAATTGGTTGATGAGGGCAAGGCCTATATCTGTACTTGTACGAAAGATGAGTTGAAAGTTAAAGGTGAGGAATTAAAGTTGTCTGGCAAATTGCCGGGCTATGATGGCACTTGTCGAGAGAAGAATATTAAAATTGAAGATGTTGTAAATCGTCCGGGGACGCTTCTCTCTGGGGAGAAACGTCCCCAACTTGCTAGTGATGGCGACTACGTAATTCGACTGAAAATGCCGGCGACGGGCGAGGTAGTTGTCGATGATTTGGTCCGTGGCGACGTCAAATTTGATCTGTCACTTTTCGACGACCAAGTGCTACTAAAATCAGACGGTTATCCGACCTATCACTTGGCATCTGTCGTTGACGATCACGAGATGGGGATCAATTACGTTTTGCGCTCGGAGGAGTGGTTGTCATCAACGCCAAAACATATCATTCTCTATGAAGCGCTTGGCTGGGATCAGCCGAAGTTTGGCCATTTCTCGATGATCTTGGCGCCTGATAAAAGTAAATTGTCAAAACGTCATGGTGCGACCTCGGTCGAGGAGTTCAAATCGCTTGGTTATCTGCCGGAGGCGATCATAAATTTTATCGCCCTGCTGGGCTGGAATCCGAAGGACGAGCGAGAATTTTTCTCTCTTGATGATTTAGTTGGCGAATTTAAATTGAAAAATCTCAATAAAGCGCCGGCGATATTTAATATTGAAAAGCTCAATTCGATCAATGCACACTACATTACCGAAGAAATCCTAAATCCTAAATCCGAAATCCTAAATCAATTCCAAAATTTTAAATTACCAAATATTCAAAAAGCAGAACTAAATTTGATCGGGCGCGGTGGATACAAGACGCTAAAGGAAGCGGCTGAGTACATCTTGAAATTACGCCAAACTCCCGAGTATGTCGCAGGGATCTTGGTTTTCAAAAAATCCGATCAGGCTACAACCCTTCAAGCATTGAGATTGGTTCAATCGAAGTTGCCAACAATTGAGCAATGGAACAATGAAACAATTCAACAATCGCTGTCGGTGATTGTTGAGAATAATAATTTGACTAATGGTGATGTTTTCTGGCCGGTGCGCGTCGCTCTATCGGGTGAGGAAAAATCACCCTCCCCAGTCGAGCTGGCCCTAGCGCTGGGCAAGGACGAGACACTAAAACGACTGAATCTGGCAATCGAAAAGTTACAATAATTACCAGTGTCGTGTAATTGTCATTTCGACTCCCCGATGAACATCGAGGGCGGAGAAATCTGGCGAGGATATTTTTTTGGTAAAGATCTCTCCACTCCTCCGCCAGTTGGCGGATTCGGTCGAGATGACAGAGGAAAAGAGTCATCTGTCCGAGATGATAAATGGTTTGGTACAAATGGCCAAGAGTGATAAAATAGTTCTATGGAGAGGATTAAGGTTGTCGAAATTATTGCCGATGCTGATCTCGGCGGCGGACCGAGTCATGTTTTTGGTCTGCTCAAATCCCTCGATCAGAAGAAATTCGAGCCGTTTTTGATCTGTCCTGAAGGTCAGCTTTCAAACAAGGTCAGTCAGATCAAGGGTGTGACTATTTTTCATGTCCCGTTCAAATCAAAATTCGATATTGTTTCCTTGTTCGAACTTCAAAATTATCTGACCAAAATCAAATCAAGTCATGATCCGTTTGGACCGATGGTGGTCCATTCTCATGGCACCAGAGCTGGCTTATTTACCTCAAAGGTCGCGCCGCAGAGTGCTTTCCGCATCTATACCGAGCATCGCTGGGATGCTGACTACCATTTGAAAAATCCGATGACTGAATTTTGGCAAAAGTTTATGCTTCGGCGTGTTCTCCGGCGAATGAATCGCGTCATCGCTGTTTCCTCGTCGGTTCAAAGTTTTTTGATTAATAATGATTTGGCGACCAAGGAACAGGCAATAATTATTCCAAACGCAATCGAACTCCAAACCCCAAACTCCAAACCCCGAGCAATAAAGGCGGCGAATCGGGCGCCGGTGATTGGGACGATTGGTAATTTAAATCCGCAAAAAGGTCAGATATATCTGATCGAGGCGATGGAGGAAATTTTGAAAAAATTCCCCCTGGCGACACTCGAGATAGTGGGCGAAGGGGAGCTCAAGGAAAGTTTAAAGTTTAAAGTTGAAAGTTTAAAGCTGGAGAGGCACATCACACTTCTGGGGCGGCAGAAAAATGTCGAGAAATTTTTCAAGAAATGGGATGTCTTCGTCTTGCCCTCAGTGGCTGAAACTTTTGGTATTGTCGTTTTGGAAGCGATGAATGCTGGAGTGCCGATCGTGGCGACAAGAGTCGGTGGTATACCCGATATAATTGAGAACAGAAAAAATGGCTTGCTCATACCGTCGAGAGATAGCAAACAGCTTGCGAAAGCCGTCATCGAACTACTCGATCACCCCGCCTTGGCTGCGAAACTAAAGCGTGGCGGTATCGAGAGAGTGGAAAATTTTGACTGGCAAAAAGTTATCAAAGAAATCGAAAAAGTTTATACAGTACCGTTTGATCTTGAGTAAAGTCATGTAAAATGGTACAATCCGAACGTTCAAGGGTAGCCAGGGATTCTGTTGATATTCCGAGATCGTCTAATGGCAGGACAGCAGATTCTGGATCTGCTTATCTAGGTTCGAATCCTAGTCTCGGAACCAGACAGAATGGACGAAAGACTTTGCACAATTAATGTTTTTTGCCGTTATCGTCTAGCGGTTAGGACGCTGCCCTCTCACGGCAGTAACACGGGTTCGAGTCCCGTTAACGGTACCATACTTTAAAGTTATGTGTTCGTTCCCCCGAAGGGGGATCTCCCTCCGGGAGGCTAGTGGTCTAGGACATCGCCCTCTCACGGCGAAGATCATGGGTTCGACTCCCATACGCGGTACCACGTAAAACCGAGCAGAGCGAGTGTTTTATGTGTCCCGTGAAGACAAAGTCTTTTTACGGGACAGACATTTATTATCTCAGCTCGGCCACGTGGCACAGCCAAGCCAGATTTAGAAAAAATAGTCACTTTTAGAGTGGCTATTTTTTTATATATTGAATAGGTTAAAATATTGATATGACTTACGCAAAAGCCTTGTAGACCACTCCGCCAGCTGGCGGATTAGCGTGTTGGGGCAACGTCTGATTAGATTGTGTGATTCATCTCCAACAAACTAATGTTTGCTCTACGGTGCGTAAGTCCTAATATTGACATTTATTTCTATGGCTATTGACACCGTAAAACAAAAACCATACAATATTTGTTGAAAGGAGAAATAAACACATGAAAGTTAAAACTGTAAACATTTCCTTGCCGGAGCAATTGTTATCTGAAATTGATCAAAAGGCAAGAGAAGAATATCGCAGCCGTTCGGAACTCATAAAAGAAGCTGCGGTCTTCTATATCAGAACCAAGAGTAATTGGGCTATTTTGCAGAGCGACATCGTAACAAAGGCCAGAAAACTGGACATTAGCTCAGAAGACGACATTGAAAAAATGGTAGATTCAGAGAGATTATAATGAAAGTCGTCCTTGACACCAATATTTATCTGTCCGGTTTAATTTTCCCAAACAGCAAACCTTCGCTGGTTTTGGATTTGGCAAAAGAGGGAAAATTTGAGATTTACTGTAGCGATTTTATCATTGTCGAGATCGAACGCATTTTTATCGCTAAATTCGGTTATGGTCAAAATACGACAGATAAAATTATTCTCGAAATATTAAAATTTGTGAAAGTCATACAACCTGATAAAAAAGTGGATGTAATTAAGAGTAATGCAGACGATAACCATATTTTAGAGTGTGCAATGTCGGCACAAGCCGATTATCTCGTGACTGGCGATAAAAAGCACATTCTTCCCTTGAAAAAGTTTGGCACAACCAAAATAGTCAATGCCAGTGATTTTCTTGAGAAATTAGACTTGCCGGAAGTTTAAAGCTTGTGATCGGTTTTTGCATTAATTGACAACCGAGTGTATAATTTAACACAAGTTAGCGAAGGTCATGGATGAGAAAGACGAGGGGATCGGCGATTGTCATAGCGATGCTTCTGGTATCCGCTGTCGGTGCGGTCGGTTTTACTTTTGGCAAAGTTCTCGACATCCAGATCTCAAACAGTTCCGCTTATGAGAGTGGCATCGGGGCTTACTATGCTGCTGAGTCGGGGATTGAAGAGGGTTTTCTGCGCTATCGCGTCAGTCGAGGTGCAAATGCGGTACCGACAGATGGGCAGGTGCCGACATTTGCTAATCCAACTGCCTATCCTTATCCGGCACAGAATTGGCTCGCGGCACCGGACAATGTTTTTCGCACCAACCTTTCTACTAGCACGTTAGCTAGTACAGCTGTAAATGGAATTGCAAAAACATCTCCAATCGGGATTACTACAGATCTAAATTCACAGTTTTACGACCTCAGAATGGGCGCGGCATCGAAGGATGGCAACCCTATCGGCACCTTGGCCGGTAATAGTGATCTGACAAAAGCTGACTTGGACGAGGATTATCACATCGCTCGAGATGAGACGAGAAAGATCGACCTTGGCGATATGTTTTCATTTGCGGCTGTCTCGGACATTACTTTGACATTTAAGCCAGTCGAACCATTATTAAGTACCCAATACCCAGCTGTATTTCGCGCTGCCAAGTGTGTAGTGATTGAAGTAAAACTTCAACTTCAACAAAGTGGTACTGATAAGGTTACTGAAAAGAAGACTCTTTTGTATAATCCGACAGGATGTTCTTCTCTAAGCCCTGACATTATTTCTGACCTTTCGACTGCTAAAAATTATGCATACAACGCAACAAGCAATATTGGTACGATGTCTAATCTGAGGGCTGAAATGTCGCCAGCAGTTGGTTATGACAGAGCGACACTTTTTCTCAAGCCGATTGGTGCGGGTATTTACTATTCACTTAAAGAAATCGGTTTAAGAGCAAGCCAGCATCCCCTAAACAGTGCCAACAACACTATTACATCGACCGGATATTTTGGTGGAACGGCGAGAACACTTCAAGCTGACGTCAGCTTGCAAAACGGTTCGCTCTACGATCTTTATGACTATGTAATATTTAAGAATAACTAACGATTTGGAGACAATATGACAACAAAAGCAAAAATCCTTTTAGTCGATGACGACATGACATTGCACGAGATGTATGCGGAAAGATTGCGGGCGGAGGGCTACGTCGTCGTCTCGGCGTACGACGGCGAGGAAGCGTTGTCCAAGGTTTACTCTGAAAAGCCGGAAATAATCCTGCTCGACATCATGATGCCAAAGATAAATGGCATCGACGTGATGAAAAAGTTGCGCGAGGATGAGACGACCGTCAAGACGCCGGTTATCTTGTTGACAGCGCTTGTTCAGGAGATCGACAAGATCAAAAGCATTATGAAACCCTACGATCAATATCTGATCAAAAGCGAGACGATGCCGGCCAAGATTATCGATGCGATCGAAAAGTCCCTCTCAGTGGCAGCTAAGGGCGACCAGAAGTAGTATTTATTTGATCTCTGGTAAGACATCAGAGATCGCAACTTCTCCGATGAGTGCGATGATGATACCGTCCTGTGCGTAAGTCGTGAAGTGGTTTTTGAGAGCTTCTTTTCTAATTTTTTCTGCGTCAAAATCATCCGCGATCAGGTCGCGGATTTTTTCATTGGCAACGAGTAGCTCAAGCATCATGGTGTTGCCTATGTGGCCGGAACCGTTGCATTTCTTGCAACCCTGTCCTTGGTAAAAATGGCTACCGAGTCTTCTCAGTCTGGCCCGTTCGTCTGCCGGCAGATCGGCCAAAATATCGCGAATCTGGCGGACGGTTTTACTGTCAATCTTGACCAACTCGCGACAATGAGGGCAAAGGCGAGATATCTCTTTGGAGGCGAGAATTAGGTTTAGTTTTTTTGCAAAAACAGCCGGATTGATCCCTGTGCCGAGTAGAGTGGTGATCGCTGTGATCGAGTCATAAGCTTCGACGGAAATGACAATAATTTTTTCTGCAAAAAGTGTTAGAATCTGATTGAAAATTTCCGCGCCAGGAATACTATCGAGCATCAGAACATCACAATCAAAGGCGGCGAGCGTCGAAATGGTCGCATTTAAATCAAAACCGGGGATTTTGTTCATATCGATCTGACTCACTCCGGAGACGGCAAGTGCAGGACTTTTCTCGAGCGTAACGACATGGAGATTTTGGTCTCGATAAAAATCAGCCAGGGCATAAAACATTCCTGCTCGTCCGACGTCTTCTTGACCGGTGATTAGGTTCACGCCGGGTCGGGGAGCATTTTCGATAATCGCTTGATAATCTCTGTCTCTAAAACCAATCTCAGTCAATTTTTTCAATTCTTTGAGACGGTTCTTGGTTTTGATGACGATCTTTTCGCCATCAACAGCAGTGATGCCGATAAGCTCAAATTCTTCTGGCACTCCCGCGACATTTAGGGAAAATAACTGCCGAGTGACACCATTTTTTTCTTCGGATTGATCGACGAGACGTTTGAAATGAGCCAAAACTTTCTGATGAAGAGATTTACTGAGTGATGCCTTGTCGAGAAGCTGGTCGCCAATTCTAAATCTGACGACGATGTCGTCATCTTCGGTATCAAAATGTATCATCGTTGCCTGTTCACGGACGGCACGTTTCAAAATTAAATTTATAACTCGACTGACAGGAGTGGTCTTTTTCCAATCGATTTGGCGAGTCTCGGCTGGCTTGGTGGTGGCTTGCGCCGACTCGATACCGAGCATGTCATACCTGTTTAGTATTTGAGTTAGATCCTTCTCGGAGATAAGTCGAGGTGAGATCTGTTTGCGGACCAACTTCTTGATCGTGTCGAGCGCTTCGTGATCCGTCGGGTCAGTCATACCGATAATCAGGATCTCGTCTTTCAGGTCGATCGGAACCACTTTTGTCCGATGGGCAATTTCCTTCGGGACAAGACAGAGAATCGTACTCGGTATTTGGATTTTTGAGAGATCGATGTACTCGACTTGAGATAGAGCTCTGGTAAAAGGTGTGGTCCGCCGTACTGGAGTGTCGAGATGAGTAATGGGTAGGTCTGTCCAATCTTTTTTGATAACACGAATTGGTATTTCGGTGATTTCTTCCTCCGGTGCCGGTTCTTTCTCCTTTTTCTGAATCTCTATCAGCGCGCTGTGTTCAGCCTTGGAGATATCAAGAGCCTTGTACTCAGCGATGCCAGCCTTTTTCTTGGCCTCCCGGATAGTCTTGGCGGCACCAAAAGTTGTCACATTTTCAGTTTGCAGGTGATGATTGACCAGATCCTTGATACTGTCGGAGGGCATCCACTTGACGACATTTGTCGCCAGCATGACGGTGCGTTTCTTTTTACCGAAGATCGGGTGGTTGATAACCTTTGAGGGGTAATTGACCAAATAAAATGTCCCAAAATTTGAGTAAGTGACCTTTTCGCCTTTGCTCACAGCAAGGCTGATGACGTCGCCAAAAGACTCGATCAATTTCCGTGTTTTCTTGGCCGGCAGATTGATTTTTTTCGACAAAATTTTCGTCAATTCTCTTTGGTTCATCTTTGTTGCCCTTATGTTCTCTTGTTGAATTTTGAGGGCGCTCTCGAGAGTCACATGCGCTTGCAAACCCTCAAAATTCAACAAGATTCACTCCGTTCATTGTATATTTATTTGGAAAAAGTAGCAATATAGACGAGGAAAAAGCGGAGATTTAAGCGAGCAAGCTAGTCAGCCTATCAGCCAGTCAGCCAGTCAGTTAGTCAGTTAGTCAGTTTGTAAGCTTAAAAGCTGATAAGCTGATAAGCTTACCGGCTGACTGGCTTGTTCATAACCCTGTGGAAGGAATGGGGAAAACGGGACAATTTCTAATTTCTAATTTTTAATTTCTAAAATAGGACTGGGGATTTTAACACCTTGCGTAGAGGTATTTTTTTTGGCGGCCGATACAGCCTATAATGAGAAAGCAATGGAAGACACAAGAAACAAGATACAAGAAGCAAGAAACAAATAAGTTTCAATATCCAATATCCAAAATTCAAAATTCTAGGACTTGCTCGTTTGAATCATTCCCATATTTGTCATCCCGCACTGTAAACTTGAGATGCGGGATCTTGAGCTATTATATAGTAAGATCCCTGCTCTCTAGCCACAGTCAGGAATGACAGGAACCGCGTAAGTCCTAAAATATCAAATATTTGAAAATTGAAACTTTGTAGTTTGAATATTGTTTGTATCTTGTAACTTGTTTCTTGGTGTTTAATTATTCACTGTTTAATCATATGGCTTTTTATCAAAAATACAGATCAAAAAATTTTTCTGAAATGATTGGGCAAGGGCATGTCGTCCAGACGCTTTTGGAGAGCGTCAAAAGTGATAAACTTGTTCACGCTTATCTCCTGACTGGTCCGCGTGGGATCGGCAAAACATCAACGGCAAGATTGTTGGCTAAGGCGATAAATTGTGAGGAGATTTTAGCGGCCAAGAAAGACAACAAGTCGACGACAGGGGAGCCATGCAATAAATGCACAGCTTGTGTTGACATCAACGACGGTCGGGCGATTGACGTCATCGAAATCGATGCCGCTTCACATACCGGTGTCGACGACATTCGTGACTTGATCGAAAAAGCCCGTCTGATGCCGACGAAATTGAAAAAGAAAGTATATATCATCGATGAAGTTCATATGCTCTCGAAGAGCGCATTCAACGCCTTGTTGAAAACGCTTGAGGAGCCGCCTGAGCACGTTGTTTTTATATTAGCGACGACGGAAATTCACAAAATTCCGGCGACCATCCTGTCGCGAGCGCAGAGGTTTGATTTCAAGCGAGCTGGCAGAGAAGAGCTGGTGGAAAATCTGAAAAGAGTCGCCAAGACAGAAAAGATTGAGATAGACGATGATTCACTCGACCTGATTGCTGTCTCTGCATCGGGTGCTCATCGAGATGCCCTGGGTTTACTCGAGCAGGTCGCAGCCGGTGCAAATGGAAAAATTACGATTTCAGAAACGAGACAGATATTGGGTTTGGCCGAAAACGCCGAAGTGGAGAAGTTCATCGGGGCGATTTTTAATAACATCCCGGAGGAGGGATTAAAAATCGCCCAAGAGCTTCACAATCAAGGTTATGATTTGGCCGAATTTAACCGAGCTGTCATCACGACACTGCGCCAAGTTGTACTCCTGAAAGTTGCCAAGACGATCCAACTGGACGGAACCAAGGAAGAGATCAAAAGATTGACTGAATTGGCTGGGCAGGCTGACGAAGATCGTGCTCTATTTTTGCTTCAGATTTTTATCGAAAATGGCAAGCTCTTCAAAGAGGTTTCAATTCCGGTATTGCCGCTGGAATTGTCGGTGGTCAAAAGTACACAGTACTCAGGATTCAGTACTCAGGATTCAGTACTCAGTGCTGAGAAAAATTTGAAATCTGAAATCCAAGACCTTAAACAAGACCAAAATATTGCAGCTGTCATTCCCGCGAAGGCGGGAATCCAGGCGGCACAATCGCAACCAAACTTTCCTTCGGCAAGATCGGGACAGGCTCTGGATCCCGGATCTCGAGCCGCAGTCCGGGATGACAAAAATGAAGGAGAAAACGAGGCGGCTACCAGAAAATCTGATCAAGAAGTTGATACTCCTGAGATTCTCTGTCCCGTCCCGGTGATGGAGATGACGAAGGACATCTGGCAGGAGATAATTTCGGAGACAAAGAAAGAAAATGCGACTTTGGCAGCGCTACTGCGTGATGCTAAGCCGGATAACCTGACCGACGACACATTGACGATCGGGGTAAAATTTAAATTTCACAAGGAGAGAATTTCTGAGTCTAAGCATGCGCAAATACTCTCGAAGATTATTACAAATGTCATCGGCAAAAATTGTCGCGTTGTCTGCAAAATTCATGATGGTAAATCGAAGCCGATACAAGCTGAAAAAAAAGAGGACATGAATAAGATTGCCGCCGAAGTTTTTGAGATAGAGTAGCCCTTATAGGACTTATAGGTCATATATGTCCTATAAGTCCTATAATGGTTACGAAAAAAGATAAAAACCCAAGCAATCTGCGCATGCCACCGCAAAACATCGAAGCCGAGAGAAGTATCCTTGGCTCTATTTTGGTGGACAAGGATGCGATTATTAAAATTGCTGATATTCTTGATTCGGATGATTTTTACGATAGTCGCAACGGCCTTATTTATAAGGCGATGATTGATCTTTTTGAAAAACGAATGCCAATCGACATTGTTACTTTGTCGGAAATTTTGGAGAGTACTGATCTGATGAAAAGTGTCGGCAGTGCCGGTTATTTGGCGGAAATCGTCAACGGCACGCCCTCCTCGGCTAATATTGTTTTCTATGCGGCTATCGTTCGTGATAAATCTATTCTGCGTCGGCTGGTCTCTGCCGGCGCCAATATCACCGAACTTGGCTACGAGGAGGACCAGAACATTTCCGATGTTTTAGACAAAGCTGAACAATCGCTTTTTTCCATCGCAGAGAGTTCTCAAAAAAACAAATTCATTGCGATCAAGGATGTTTTGACCGACGCTTTTGAGAGAATTGACCAGATTCACAAAGACAAGGACAATGGCGCTTTGCGTGGCATATCAAGCGGATACAAAGATTTGGACAATTTAACCGCCGGTTTTCAGAAATCAGATCTAATTATCCTAGCCGCCCGCCCGTCAATGGGTAAAACCTCAGTCGCTCTAAATATAGCGGAACACGTAGCGATCGAGGATAAAATTCCTGTGGCAGTGTTTTCTCTCGAGATGAGCAAAGACCAGATTGTTGACCGTCTTTTGTCATCACAAGCCGGTGTCGACTCGTGGAAATTGCGAACCGGTAATCTTTCTGATGATGATTTTCCGAAGATCGGATACGCGATGGGTGTGCTGTCAGAAGCGCCAATCTACATCGACGATTCTCCTAGCGGCAACATTATGGATATAAGGACAAAGGCGCGTCGTCTCCAGATGGAGCAAAATCTCGGTCTGGTCATCATCGACTATCTCCAGCTGATGTCGGGAACATCGCGAAACAGCGAGGGTAATCGAGTCCAGGAAATCTCGGAAATTTCTCGTGGTCTGAAGGGTTTGGCTCGTGAACTGAACGTTCCGATCATCGCTCTGTCTCAGTTATCACGTGCTGTCGAGCATCGAGATGACAAGAGACCGCAACTTTCAGACCTGCGTGAATCTGGCTCTATCGAGCAGGATGCCGATGTGGTGATGTTTCTTTATCGTGACGAGTATTATCATCCTGAAACGGAACGCAAAGGGATCACCGAGGTTCTCATCCGCAAACACCGCAATGGTCCGATCGGCAATATCGAGCTTTTCTTCAATCCGGCCCAGATGCGTTTTGGCAACATCGACCGAAGGAGAATACAGGAGGGATCGGAGGAATAGTCCATTAGTTAGCTAGTAGTTAGTAGTTGGTAGGTTAGTGGTTCGTTGCTAGTTGCTGATTCGCTAATGTAACTACTGTCATTCCCGCGTAGGCGGGAATCCAGGCAGCACAATTGTAACTAAATGTCCCAGATCCCCGGGCTTCACTCTCAAGTCACACCGCTGAACCCGAGGATGACAAAGAGGATGAATGAGCAGTTATTTGCTAATTACTAATAGGCTAATTGCTAAATGTGGTATAATTTCCTCAAATCTAACAAGGAGCTATGTGCAAGAAAACAATAAGACAGAGCTTGACAGTTTGATGACACGCTATAGTCAGGACTTAAACGGACTTAAGACAAAGAAAGAGGCAGAAAAAACTGCCCAAAATGCATTTGTGGTTGAATTTACTAGGCTTGAGAAAGATGTAATTTGGCCAGTGCTTGTCGATGTTGGAAACCAACTAAACGCCTATGGTCATGACTATCACGTTTCTCAAGACGAGGAATCTGTCGACGCGACGGCACATTGTCGACCTGCCAGTATCACCTTCAATATCTACCCGGCAACTGTCGACAGGTCTTTTTATAAGCCAGAATCGACGCCTTATATCTCATTTGTGTCAAATCAGTATGCGCGCAAGATAGGAATTACGGTTTCAACCTTTATGCCAAATCAGGGCGGAGTCATCGGATCACACGGTGATTTCGAACCTTCTCAGATCACCAAAGAGTTTGTCGAACAGGAGATAGTCAATGTGCTAAAAAACACGATGATTTTTCATAAATAATTTGTTATAAAGCCGGTGTTCTAATGTTATTATATTATATAATTAGATAGTCTGGTTCTAACAAAAATAGCACTATACCATGATAAAGTGGTCAAAGTCCTTGACAAGGCGTGATCTAGTTTGATACAATAATCCAATTTCCAAAAACAAAAAAGGAAATGGTACCTTAACAAAATGGATTACAAAACTACAAATTGATTACAAATCTTACAAATTTCGATCAATAAGGTTTAGCGAGTGTGAGATGGGGTTTTGAAAGGTCCGCCCCTACCTTTCAACAACGGAACAAATCCTTAAAATATGCGGTTTGTTCCGCCCAGCTCATTCTTGCTAAAAAACCGCGAAATACGAAAAAATACGAAACTACGAAAAAATCGTATTGAGGCAAGAATAAAAGTGAGGGAATTCTCTTTGAAAAATGAAAATTGATTAAGGAGAAATAAACCCAAACAAAAGACTGAAGAAAGATGATACGCCGGGCTTGAATTAAATATCAAATGCCCGAAAAGCAAAAACATCTATCTTTGGATCAGGACAAATCACCTCAAAAGAAAAGAAAAAGGTGAGAAACAAAGTAAGGAACGGCGACGATTTCTTTTAAGGGAATTATTTCCTTGGAGGAGATAGAAGTCAACGCTCCTTAACAATGGGCAGAAGTTGATGCAGCCGGAATATTATTAAATTATAGATTTCCGATCAGTCTGCAAATCATTTCTGCCCGCCCCAAAAAATCCCCAATAGGGGATTTTTTGGTTTTAGCGGCTTGTTAATCGTAACGATTTGTGTTAGAAATAGACTGCCATGAGGGATTAGCTGCTTGGCTCTTTTTTATATTAGAGAGGTAGTCGGCTAAGCCCTCAGGGCATACCCAGTCATCGATTGGGGAATCGAGAGGCGAACTCTAAACGCAGGAGGAAGCTAGCCATGTCGGAAAAACTTGGCAGCATAGGAACCTGTTTTTGGGTTCCGACGGTTCGTGACTATTCGGACTCAAACTTCTTCAATCCAGACATGGCCAGTAACACCTGCGGCATTGGAATTTGGCGGAATGATCGATTTGTGTGGGATTTTCTACCAGACAATATCGACGCTCCGGATGTAGTGGTGCCGGGTCGTGCGGCCTGGGTTTGGACTTTGAGGTGGCCGATGGGGACTGACGAAGTTATCCAGTCATGCGGCGGAGCAACGGCACTTGAAGTCGACCTGAGCTTGGTCTGGCGGGTCATCGTCGCTGTGCAGCGGGGAATGGCGCTGCCTGAGCTGGCGGATGGCAAGATGAACGTCTCCTTCGTGAGAAATCTCGAGGGCGAGGCGAGAATCATCTTCTACCGCTGGAATAATCGTGTCAGAGAATGGGACGTTGGTGCCTTGGAGCGCGATAATTACGATATCGTGCCGTGGGAAGCCGGCACCCGTGTGATCAGCGAAAACGCGCCGAGACTGACGTTCTCGGTATCTGACAAATCGGTGACCGCCTGAAAACTCGCAAGGGGAAGTAAGGCGGTCACATCTGTTTATTTAGAGCTGATAATTTTCTCAATATATGTCTTGGCTTCGAGCTGTTCGGAGATCGAATTTATAATTTCTAGTGCTATGAACCGACCAAAATATTTAGTCGGATAATTTTTCAGATAATCGAATTGTGATAGCTTGGTAAATTTGTGGGCAGCGAGATCGTGGTTGCGTCCGGAATAAAATAATGGTTTCTTGACAATGGCGCTAATATGGTTGGCGAGTACAGGATATTTTTGCAGAGTTGCAATTGTAATATCATAGCCAGGAAAATCCTTAAGGTGGCTTTTTTCTAAGTGTGAGACATCAAGACAGACACCAGCAAATCCCTCGATGTCAGATTCTTTCAATCCGTCTTGAATCGCCGGACCACTGTTTTCAATTAAAATTCTGTCACGAAATTGATTGTAGCCGTAAACGAGGGGAAATTCACGCGTCGTGTGGAGATTGAAAAGTTCTGTACCAAAATCCGAAATCAAATAATTGAGCTCGTCCGGTGAGATATTTTGGTGAATATGACAAAAGGGGATCTTGACTTCAGGTACAGCCGCTTTAATTTTCTTGTAAATCTGCTTACGCTCTTTCTCGTTGTGGAGCATCGTCAAAAAAAGAGCAAATTCGGCAATGTCAAATTTTACCAAATCAGCAATATTCTTATCCCAATCGGGATTGTCTGTTGAAGTCAAGGAAACTAAAACTTTTTTATTCATATGAAGATATTAACAAATTATTCTGTTCAGAGTCCAGACGAAGGATTGTATGTTTGGCATTTGTTCGGATGAATTGTTATACTCAGTGAGTAGAAAGTTCATAAAGTTAGAAAGTTCATAAAGTGAACGAGTTGTTAAAAAATCTAAATTCGGAACAGCAAAAGGCAGTCTTAACCACTGAAGGTTCACTGCTGGTTCTGGCTGGCGCTGGTAGCGGCAAGACGAAGGCACTGACGCACAGAATAGCTTATTTGATTCGAGAGAAAAAAGTTTCGCCCTATAATATTTTGGCGGTGACTTTTACGAACAAAGCAGCTGGGGAAATAACTGCTCGAGTCTCGCAGTTATTGAATAAAGAATTAAGAATTAAGAATAAAGGTGGGGGCGAAAACCCTAATTCCTCATTCCTTATTCCTGATTCCGGCGCTACGCGTCTGCCTTGGGCCGGGACATTTCACTCTGTTTGTGTCAGGATCTTGAGAAGAGAAGCTGATTCTATCAATTACAATCGCAATTTTACGATTGCTGATAGCAATGACCAGATTTCAATAATTAAACGCATAATGCGCGATTTGGAGATCAATCCGAAAAATTTTAACCCAAGCTCAATTCAATGCTTCATTTCCGGCGCCAAAAACGAGCTGATTGATTCTGCCGAGTACAAAAAATATGTCAATTCGCCCTTTGAAAAAGTCACAGCCAGAGTTTATGATCGTTACGAAAAATATTTACGTCAAACAAACACGATGGATTTTGACGATTTGATTATGAATTGTGTTTTTCTTTTTCAAAATAATCCGGAAATTTTGGAAAAATACCAGAAATTATTTAAATACATCTTGATTGACGAGTATCAGGACACCAATCAGGCACAGTATATTTGGGCAAAGTTATTAGCAAAGAAATACAAAAATATTATGGTTGTTGGTGATGATTACCAAAGTATCTACAGTTGGCGAGGAGCCAATTTTCGCAATATCTTGAACTTTGAGAAAGATTACAAAAACGCTGTTGTCATCAAGCTGGAACAGAATTATCGTTCAAGTAAAACGATTTTGACAGCGGCCAACGATGTCATCAAATTTAACAAAAACAAGACCGATAAGAAACTATGGACAGAAAAGGCTGAGGGTATGCCGATAACGGTTTATCAAGCACTGAACGAGAAGGATGAGGCCGAATTTGTGGCGATGGAAATTAAATCGCTGGCGCGTCATTATTCTTCGAGTGGAGCGAGAAGTTCTCAGCCTACGGCTTCGAACAGTAATTATAGTGATATTGCTGTCCTCTACCGAACCAATGCCCAGTCGCGAGCGATCGAGGAAACCTTTTTGCGTTTCAAGATTCCCTACAAAATAGTCGGCGGTTTTCGGTTCTATGAACGAGCTGAGATTAAAAATATGATTGCTTTCTTGCGACTGATTTATAATCCGGCTGATTTTGAATCATTTGAACGAGCGGTAAGCGCAGTTCCGCGAGGAATAGGTAAGAAAACAATCGATAAATTACGCGAATTGCCGAACTATTTTAGTTTATTTAGCAATGGAACAATGGAACAATTGAACAATTTTTCACCGAAAGTGGAACAGTTTTACGAGTTGCTTTTCGATTTTCATAAAACATCTTTAACTCTGCCTTTAGACCAATTGATCTTAAATATTGCTGAAAAATCCGGTTACAAGAAATATTTGCTCGATGGCACGGCTGAGGGCGAGGGAAGATGGGAAAACGTGCTTGAACTTTCAACTGTGGCGGCACAGGTTGAGGCTCAAATGCAGTCTGTCATTCCCGCGGAGGTCTTCGATTGCACTCAGACTGTGAGCGACAGTCGAACAGCGGGAATCCATGACTTATTAAATGGATCCCCTGGCACCACTCTCAAGAACACCGCTGGTTCCGAGGATGACAATTTTATTGACGGCGAGACTGCCTTGGAATTATTTTTACAACAAGTTTCGTTGACACAGGACACAGATCAGATTAAATCTGACGGTGGTGTCGTCACCCTGATGACCCTCCATTCGGCCAAGGGACTCGAATTCCGGGCTGTTTTTGTCATCGGCGTAGAGGAAGGACTCTTTCCACATTCTCGGGCCTTAGTGGATGAAAACGAGATGGAGGAGGAGCGACGTCTTTGTTATGTCGGCATCACTCGAGCCAAGGAACGATTGTATCTAATTCATGCCGGCGAGCGCAATCTTTATGGCCGATTGCAATTTAACGAAAAATCAAGATTTATTGAAAATATCTCCGAGTGTTTACTTGACATAATTTGAAGACGCGGTGGTACAATGAAAACAAGAAAAGAGGACGAAGATGCCATTAAATGAAAAAGATTTAACACAGATTAAAGACATAGTTACTTTTGCTGTTGACCAATCGGAAATGAGAGTTAGTGGTCGGTTGGATAAGATTGTAGGTCGGCTAGACAAAGTTGAAAATCGACTCGAGAAAGTTGAGGAAAATATTGACGGTCTAATCGAAACCAATCAGGCTTTTCTCGATAAATTTCAAGACCACGAAGTGTGAATTTGCAAATTAGAGAAAAAACCGGTGGCCAAACCAGTTTAGTTTTTTTGTTTCTAAATAAACCTCACCTGACCTCTCCTTAAAAAGGAGAGGGACCAAGTGCAAAACCGCCCTTTCCAGGGGGCGGCTGCGGCTATTCGAGAACGAGTGTTCTCTACGGTTAGTTGTCAGTCTGCTGTGACTGTCGAGTTCGATGTGCTCTCTTCCAGACACTGGCGCCGGCTTGGATACGGCGGAACGTACTGACGAGAATCGGCAGAAGCTCCGGCTGATGCGTCTTGGTCCAGGCGATCAGTCTGGCCAGGTTCCACGGCCCATAAACTCGCCTCCAGCCGTACTTCAGCCAGCGCGTGCGTTCTTGCGGCGAAGCAATGTGTCCGATGGTGGCGTGCAAACCATCATACACTGTTGGGTCGCTTGTCAGTAGGCTGTCCTCAGCGATGACATGAGCGTGCAACCTAGTGCCGGGGATTGCCGCGCTGAGTGAAAACTGGAAGAAGTGCACTCCCAGTTTCAACAACTGGCTGATGGTGTCCTTGACAGACTTGGCCGTCGCATCGGCCTCGCAATCAAGGACGAGTGATACTAAAACCAGCACTACGAGCTGGTTGCAACGCTCGATTGTCCGCTCGACCAGGTTCAGTTTGTTCTTGCCGAACTTCTCTTTCAGCGACTCGACACCGATATAGACGAGGACGCAACCGGCGTCTTTCATCTCCTGTAGTAGTCCTGACTCACCGTCCGCGCCGACGAGGAGCGGGATTGAGATCTCGGTCGCCCAAGGAATGCCAGTCTCCTTGAGTAGCGGCAAGACCGTGTCTCGATAGTGCTCGAGATTTGCTCCGAAGCAGTCTGAGCAGTCGACCAAGAATTTTGCACCCCCAGAGAGGAGGTGTTTGATCTCGGCCTCGAGGAGTTCGATTGGCTTGAGATGGACTCTGCGAAATCCTGCGACCAGACCGACCCCGCAGAACTCGCAGTCGTAGGGGCACCCGGCAGAGCTCTGGATCGCAGAGAAGATGTAGTTGTCGGTGTCGATCAGGTCCCAAGCGGGAATGACAAACTCGAAGTTCTCTCCAGTACCTGGCTGGTAGATATTCCCGCGCAAAGCACCGTTCCGCCAGTCTGTCAGCACTCTTTGCCAACTTGCTACGGTCAGATGACCGGAGTAGATTGCGTCGAAATGCTCCATCAGCTGGTCTTGGTCTCCGTCACGACAGAGACCGGTGACGTCGATGCCACCGGCGATCGTCGGGACTCCCAACTCCCGAGCCAAATCTGCGACGCGATACGCGCCGAGCCGACTTGGAGTCAGGTAGGTCAGGAGACAGAGATCGTAGCCCGCCAGATTGTCGGACCGGACAGGGCCTTTGACGTGCTCATCCCAGATGACACAGCGGATGTCGAGATCAAGCTGGTCGGCAACCTCTCGGGTGAAACCGGCGACTGCCATCGCTGACCCGGGGGTCATCAATGGTTTTAGAAATCTCCCAGTTCCGTCTTCTCTTGCTGGGACGACGATCAGCACCTTCTTCATTTGCGTTCTCCCCTTCGGAGGCATGGTACTGCGTAACCCAGTTTGGCTGGGGTCAGATCGAACCGTGTAAAATCTAGCCCAAAAACAGAAAAAAAGCAAGGCAGAGGGACGAAGGACTAAAGACTTAGGACTTAGGACTTAGGGTGTTGTTTGACAGGACAAATGTGGTAGGGGTACAATAAAAGTACCTCGAATGTTGAGGGGCATTGAACCCGTTGTATGGGCTCAAACTATCTCGAACTTCGGAGGGGAAAACATAACCCGAGAGTGGAGTATTTCTCTGCTTGAAGGGCATATATCGCATCTAACTTTTTTGAGGTTGCAAACAATTGTGCAAGACTTGTTTAGAGGTTTGAAGCAATTGGACAAAACCAGTTTTAATTAACAAATAAATTGGTAGCAGCTAATTTTGTGGTAGATAACCCCAAAAATACAAATTATACAAAAATACCACTATTACCAGTGTTGCGTAATTGTCATCCTGAGCCGATCTTGCTTGGAGGCGAAGGATCTAAGAGCCCTGTCCTGCCGGCCGGCCGTAGCCATTCGACTTGCGCGCATGGTCTGAGTGTAATTGAAGACTTTAACGAAGGCTGGAGTGAAGTCGAACAGATTCTTCGTTGCCTCAGAATGACACCAAGCGTCGAATTTTACAACACTGGTATAAAAATACAAAACCATATTCAGAACGGCATCAATTTCACCTCACCCAACCTCTCCTTGGAAAGGAGAGGAACCATTGACAAAAATTTGAGTTAACGGTTTTTTTGTTGTAAAATAGTTGGAGTTTAATAAATTAGCTTCAGGTGGAAACATACCCCACCTAGCCTCCCCTTGCTAAGGGGAGGAACCATATGAAATTTAACTTCAAATTTCTCTTTGCTGGTGTCGCCATTATTCCCCTGAGTGTTGGGGCGATGACTTTTTCGTCGTTTGACAAACCCCAGCTAATCTCTCCTCGGGGAGGGGAGGAACTGGCTCTGCCATATATCATCGACGAGATTGCGCCGGATGGCCACTTGGTCAAGGAATATTCGGGTACTACTGCAAACATTGATCCGATCAAAATTGCAAGTGACATCGGCGCGAAGCCATTTGTCGAAGACAAGTTTACAGCCTTTCCTGATATTAAGATGGGAATCGGTAGTAAGATCACTCTTTATCGCGCGCCGGTCTTTACAGTTGTCGATGGTAAGAAAAATATCACAGTTCGGAGCTGGGCCAAGACGGTCGGCGGTGTCCTGACTGACGGCAAAGTCCAATCACTCGGTGCCGACGATAAGATAAACTTTGCGACTGATACGAGGACTGAGTTAGAGATGGAGATTCACATTGCCCGTGTTGCCAGGACAAACGTGGTCGAAAGCGAGAATATTAATTTCAGTATTGTCAAAAAAGAAAATCCAAGTTTGGAAAAGGGAACAAAAAGTGTTTTGCAAAAGGGCGTCCTGGGTAGTCGAGCCAAAACTTATCTGGTTATTCGCGAGGACGGCGAAGAGGTTTCTAAAACATTGATCAAAAGCGAAGTCACTCAAGTGCCAGTCAGTGAAATTGACGAAATCGGGACGAAGGTTGTCGTTTATGGTTCCGGTAAGGCGAGTTGGTATATCAACACATCAAATATGATTGGTGCCTGTAATATTTTGCCAAAAGGGACAAAAGTTCATGTTGTCAATCTGGCGAACGGCAAAAGTGTCGATATCACTACTTCCGGCGGCGGCATCCAGACTCCGGGACGGATTCTTGATCTCTCTACATCAGCATTTACAGCACTCGGAGCCTCGCTCGGTCAGGGTATTATTTCAAATGTGAGAGTAGAAAAATACTATCCATCGACTGATTAGAATTAAGAATTAAGATTAGGTATTAGGTCAGACATACCCCACCTAGCCTCCCCTTGCTAAGGGGAGGGATAGAACATGGATTTAAGCGACAAAACACAACTAATTCAATATTTAAAACTAAATGGCCTCTACACCAAGCACTCTTTGGGGCAGAATTTTCTAGTTGATCGTGAAGTTTTGGAGAAAATCGTCGAAACGGCGGAGATTGCGCCTGACGATTTAGTAATTGAGATCGGACCAGGGGTGGGGACACTAACAGTCGAACTAGTCAAAAAAGCCGGAAAAATTATTGCCGTGGAGATGGATGACAAATTGGCGGAGCTTCTAGGGCAATTGTTTCATTGTTCAATTGTTCCATTGTTGGGGAGTAAAGACAATCGAGCAACCTGCCCGTCCGGCAGGCGGGTCGAGCAATCGAGCAATCTTGAAATTATCAATGCTGATATACTAAAACTAAACATTTCGGAGTTGACCAAAGATTGTCCAGCTTACAAAGTTGTTGCCAATATCCCGTATTATATAACTTCAAAAATTCTCCAGCTTTTTCTGACTCTAGAGAACAAACCCGAGAGCATAACCCTGCTTGTTCAGAAGGAAGTTGCTGAAAGAATTTGCGCTAAGCCAGGGCATCTGTCCGTCCTCGCGATTTCAGTCCAAGCTTACGGTGAGCCGGAGATAATCAGTGTCGTTCCGAAGGAGTCATTTTTTCCGGCTCCGGCGGTAGATAGTGCGATTATACGGATCAAAACGCACAAGTTTCGGAGAGTCGGAGAGTCGGAGAGTCGGAGAGAAAAACTAGAAAAAACTCTGCCACTCAGTCTCTCTGCCACTCAGTCTCTTGGTGAAAAAGCCTTTTTCCGCACCGTTCATATCGGTTTTGCTTCGAAACGCAAGACACTAGCCAATAATTTATCAGCTGGTTACCATATCGACAAAACAACAGCATCAGCTATAATTAAATCAGTCGGATTATCGGAAAACGTCCGAGCACAGGAATTGTCTATTGAAGATTGGGCAAAGTTTGCGCAAACACTGAATCAGGAATTAAGAATAACGAATTAGGTGAGTTTCTCCTTGCTCTCTGATTCATAATTCATAATTCCTAATTCCAAATAAGTGAGGGGAAAATGCCAAAAGAAAAAGATTTTTTTGAAAGAGTGGCGGAGTCGCCGGCTATTGTGCTCGACAAAACGATCGAAATGACGGAACGAATGGCCAACGGAGCGATGTCGACGAAACCGGCGCTGAAGACGAAGGCGTATTGGAACGTGCTTGGTCCAGGACTGACGACTGGTGCCGCTGACGACGACTGTTCTGGTATTGCGACCTATTCTCAGCAAGGTGCTCAGTACGGTTTTGCTCTCAACTGGCTGGCACTGGTGACTTTTCCGCTGATGGCTGGTGTTCAGGAAATGTGTGCTCGGATTGGTATTGTCACTGGTCGTGGTCTGGCTGCCAATATCAAACGTCATTTTCCTCGTTGGGTCCTTGTCTTGGCGACGCTTCTCTTGCTAGCCGCCAATATTTTCAACATCGGTGCTGATCTCGGAGCGATGGCGGCCGCGGCCCGATTACTCTACCCAGGCATTTCTTTTATCAGATTTACTCTTCTGTTCGTCATTATCACCCTGGCTCTACAAATATTTATTAGCTACCGTGTCTACTCTAAATATCTCAAATATCTATCCTTTGCTCTCTTTGCCTACATTTTCACTGCCTTTATCCCTTCTGTGCATATGGATTGGCAAGCGGCTTTTCATGGTTTGCTCGTGCCGCACATGGCTTGGACCAAGGACCAGATTATTCTTGTCTGTGCTATTCTCGGCACGACTATTTCACCTTACCTCTTCTTCTGGCAGTCAAATCAGGAGGTTGAGGATTCGGCTGATCAGGGTAATACTTCGATCAAGTTGCGTCAAATGGCGGCAAATCCTGACCGGCTCAGAGGGATGCGAGCGGACGTCTGGTCGGGAATGTTTTACTCAAACTTGGTGATGTTTTTTATCATCTCAGTCTGTGCTGCTGTCCTGCACAAGACTGGTATCACCAATATCGCCTCGGCGGCAGATGCTGCCAACGCCCTGCGACCGATCGCTGGTGATAATGCTTACCTGCTCTTCGCTATCGGGATCATCGGGATTGGTCTGCTGGCAATCCCTGTCTTGGCGGGAAGTGTTTCCTATGCTCTATCAGAGATGTTTAATTGGCGCGAGGGACTAAATCTAAATTTGAAAAAGGCCTCCGCTTTTTACGGTGTGATTATCTTCGCGACCTTGATTGGCTGGGGGATAAATTTTACCGGCCTCAATCCGATCAAGGCGCTGATTTATTCGGCAGTGGCCAACGGTCTGGCAGCACCAATATTGCTTTTGCTGATAGTGCTGATCTCAAGTAACAAAAAGATTATGGGTGATTACAGCAGTAGCGGCCTGTCAAAGTTTCTCGGCTGGCTCTGCGTCATCCTGATGACGGTTGCCGGAGCGGCAGCGATCTACACGATGGTTGTTTAGGCAAAATCAATAGCTAATTAGACGAATAGCGAATAGTAGGGTAGTTTTCCTTGCCGGCCTGTCGTCACTACTGGACGTCAGGCCGGCGGGTCGGTGTTTGGGACAAGTGAGGGACGACAGACGGACTCGACAATGAACTCAAGTTCATTTTTTTTGCCGTATGGCAAGATCACCAAAGTTTCATTGTCAAACCTGACAATTCCTGAACCAGCATATTGGCTCGGTCCAAGTATTATCGTTGTCCTTGTCTTTCCACTGGGTGAGTCGAGAACGACGACATCGAATCGAACCTTGACAGCTTTTCTTCTGTGTAAATGCGTCAGGAGGATCCGGCGAGTCGCACGGCCTGGCATGATAACGTCTCCGCGAACAGCAAAATACTAGCTTAATTACGCATGGACCACAAGTGGACAATTGGCTGATTTTGTGGTAAAAATTGAGATATGAATAAACCTGGCACATTATTTGTGGTAGCAACGCCGATGGCTTCCTCCCCTTATCAAGGGGAGGTCAGGTGGGGTATTGATGTTGCCGCTATTCTGAAAATACTTAACAAACAGTCAATATGAAACAAATTTCCGAACAAGGCACTTTGTATGTAGTTGCAACACCAATAGGCAACCGCGACGACATCACCTTGCGAGCGCTGGAGATCCTGAAGTCAGTTGACTTGGTCGCTTGCGAGGACACACGTCACACCGGTCAACTCTTGGCACATTACGAGATCAAGAAACCACTCGTTTCTTATTTTCAGCATTCCAAACTATCGAAGATTGATTTTATAATTAACGAGCTTAAATCAGGCAAAAACATTGCACTCGTCACGGATGCAGGAACTCCCGCAATCAGCGATCCAGGGCAGGTCCTGATTTGCAAAATCAGAGAAATGACAAACGAGAGAGTTGTCATTCCCGCGGAGGCGGGAATCCAGGCAAGTCCAAACATCAAGGAATGGATCCCCGCCTCCGCGGGAATGACTGTGTCGACTTCCTGGATCCCGGATCTCAAGCTCACAGTCCGGGATGACAGCGTTGGTGGCATTCAAATAGTTCCGATCCCTGGTCCATCTGCCGTAACGGCGATTGCCTCAGTTTCAGGCATGATCGAAAAAGAATTTTATTTCGCTGGATTTTTGCCAAAGAAAAAAGGCCGTCAGACCTGTTTTAAAAAATTATCATTGCTCGATTGTCCAATTGTAATTTATGAAAGTTCAAACCGCTTAGAGCGAACGCTGGAGGATATTAAGACCTATTTTGGCGCTGACACGGAGGTCTTTATCGGTCGTGAAATGACAAAGATGTTTGAGGAATATTGGGGCGGTGGGGTAGACGGAGTTATTCAATCGCTTGGCGAGCATCAAGTTAAGGGTGAAATAGTACTAGTCGTGAAGAAAATTTCTAAGTCTCATTCGAGTCTGAGCCTGAGGGCTCATCCCTCAGAGTCGAAGACCTAATTTCTAATTTTCTCCCAAAGGGAGATCCCCCTTTGGGGGACTAACCCGCCTGCACAAGCTGAGCAATTGCGGGCAGGTCAAATCTCAAGTTCTAAATTTAAATTTCAAAAGTCGCTTTTTATTCTATGTTAAACTAAAAAATCACCCCCAGAAGGGTGAAATCACAATCATTGTAATAAAATAAAGTGGGGTGCAGCGCCGGCGGAACGGCGGGCGCTGCTGTGTGTGTTCCCCCTTTGTGTCGCGGTTACTTGACTTCACCGCGATTTGACTTAGCCGGTGATGGCTAGTTCTGGAAGTTCGGCTGATTCTTCGACGAGCTCTCGGCCACTTCCCTCGCATTCTTTGCCAGTTCTCGTGTGAAAGTGAGTAACGGCGACAAAAGTTTTGCCGTCGTTACCGTTGTCCTTCTGACACGATGGCACCGGTTTCTTGCAGATCGAGCATATCAAGGTCTAGTCTCCTCTGCCAGCAGATATTCTAAACTATATATGAGACAATGTCAAGGTAGAAAGTTGGAGTCCGTTCTGTTAATATTGGCTTATGAAATACTATATTACGACTCCAATCTATTACATCAACGACGTTCCGCATATCGGTCACGCCTATACGACGATTGCCGCCGACGTGCTGGCGCGTCATCACCGAGCCAAGGGTGATGAGGTTTTTTTCCTGACTGGCACTGACGAGCACGGTGCCAAGATTGCCGAAGCGGCTGAGAAGGCGGGCAAAGAGCCACAGCAATTTGCAGACGAATTAGTGCCAAAATTTCAAGACGCTTGGAAGAATCTCAACATCTCTTACGATGAATTTTTCCGCACGACAGATCCGAAGCATGAAAAAATCGTTCAGAATTTTATCTTGATGTTGAAAGAGAAGGGTTTTGTTGAAAAGCAAAAATACGAAGGACTTTATTGTGTTGGCTGTGAGAAATTTCTGAAAGAATCTGAGCTGGTTGACGGCAAATGCCCTGATCACAAAAAGGAGCCAGTCAAGCAGGCGGAGGAAAACTACTTTTTCAAACTGTCTGAGTTTGGTGACAAGATATTGGCAAAGATTGAATCAGGCGAGTTTGAGATTGGACCGGAAGCGCGCCGAAACGAAGTTGTCGGAAAAATAAAACAGGGACTTGAAGATGTCTCTATCTCACGAGCCGGCGTCAAATGGGGGATTCCATTTCCAGACGATAAAGAGCAGACAATTTATGTCTGGGTTGACGCGCTGCTAAATTATTATTCAGCGATGGGGATTTACGCACACACCACCCCTAACCCCTCCTCGGAGAGGAGGGGGACCGCCATACCACCCCTAGCCCCTCCTGACTCAGGAGGGGGAATATGGCCGGCTGATTTACATCTGATGGCGAAAGACATTCTCTGGTTTCACGCTGTCATCTGGCCGGCGATGCTCTTGGCGGCTGATCTCGAGTTGCCGAAAAAAGTTTTTGCCCACGGCTTCTTTACAATTAATAATCAGAAAATGAGCAAGACTATTGGCAATGTCATCGATCCAAACGAGGTTGTGGCGAAATACGGTGCTGATGCCGTGCGCTATGCGCTACTGCGTGAATTCCCCTTCGGTGAAGACGGCGATATTTCAGTCGAAAAAATTGGCTCGCATTACAATTCATTGGCGAATAATATCGGGAATTTGTTGCAGAGGACGATCTCGATGATAAATAAATACGATGTTGTCATTCCTGCGAAAGCAGGAATCTTAAGCGACAAGATCCCGGATCAAGTCCGGGATGACAAGGTTGTGACCATCGACGCCGAACTGGAACAACTTGATTTTATGGGGGCGCTGAAAAAGATTGACGACTTGGCGATTGTGTCCAATAAAGACATTGCTGACAAACAGCCGTGGGTTTTGGCAAAGGAAAACAAAACACAAAAATTAAGAGCGGTATTGCTACAGGTATTTAATAATTTAGATTTAATTGCAGAGTTACTCCTGCCATTTATGCCAGAAACTTCTGAAAAAATGAAAAATCAGCTCGAATCTCTCGAGCCCGTGCCACTGTTCCCACGATTAGAAGAGCAATCACTTTTTATGCGGGGTGAAAATGCCTGAAGTACTATCGTACAACCCAGAGGACGAAACCAAATTAGATGAAGGCACCGAGGTCGAAGAATCTGAAAATCCACCGGATGAGGCTGGCGTCGATTCTGTACCTGCCGACGAAACAGTTGAAGCAGAACACAGCCCGGACTATCAGCAATTACAAGCGAAATTAGCTGAACTCGATGACAAAGCTAGTCTAGCGCTAGTGAAAGCTATTGGAGTAACAGCTGTCGGTGTTGTCTCAGGTCTTGCCGCGTTTTATCCTGGGGTCGCAGTTTCCCTCCTTGCTAGCTCCATGGCTGGGAGGAAATTTCGTGCAATTAAATCAGAAGCAGATTCTCTGCGACAAACTTTGTCAGCGAGGGAGTCGCAAAATGCTGATATAACCGAGGAACAACCTAGTGTTGGCCAGAAAGAGGAGCAGTCTGGCGTTGAGCAGAATGAGGAAGTCGGGCAGAAGATTGCTCAGTTTTTAGATGACTGCTGCCCACCCGGTACTCGAGGTTTATATAATGTCAAGATAAATTCTGACGGCACAGCGAAACTTGAGTGGAAAAGCTATGACTCCGGACCGCTCAAAATAGAGAAACCTTTTTCTGAGTCCGAGACGATTCCGCCGGAAATTACCGAAATAGATCACCTTGTGATCGGAGAAGGAATACATGAATTCAGAGCTTCTAATCTAATAGAAGTGGACGAGATTATGGGCGGTCAAAATTTAAGTGTTTTTGACTCGCCGCAGTTGCAAAGCGTTAACCTTTTCAAGCTTCAAGGTCCAGTGGCAATTAATTGTCCGAATCTGAGCTCGATTGTCAAACTCAAAATATCAAAATTTAATTTTAGGGATTCTCGATTTGGTTCACTGGAAAAGATACGCGAGTCTATTGGTGTCAATGGTTTTTCAGCAGGCTTAGCAACAAGGATGTTTGGAATAGGCAAGGATCATCTTCCTGATCGAATCAGAGATTATCTAAATTCTCTAGGTACAAATAACCCTAATCCTAAATCCATTTCCCTGGCAAGAGGAGAGGACGTCCCTAATCCCGCTTCCATTTCCCCGGTAGGCGGAAACAGTAGGCAAGCCGACGGAGATTTATCTATGGTCGAACCAGAGGATAAAACATAAATCAGTGAAGATTCGGGATCTTAATAATCAAAATAGTATGAACCAAGACTCAATAATCGATCAAATTTTCAATCATTTTCAACTCAGAAAGGAAGAAAGTGATGAGTTGAAAGTGAAGGTGAGAGAACTCATTCTGAAAAATTTTATTCTCAATATTTTTGGCAAGCTGTCTGCAACAGACAAAGGATTTTTGCAAAGTTTGACTGAAGGACCAACGCAGGAAAATCAGGACAGATTTGCGGAAATACTTGCCAAACCGGAGTATCAGGAAGACCATGCTGAGGCGATAAAATCGGTGATCAGTGAGTTGCTGGAGGACGAAAAGATTGTTTCACCGGAGAAGAAAGATACGATTTATAACGATCTAGAAACTCTTCTGGAAAGTGCTCAGATAATTGCTGAAGCCTGAGTGTTTTTGAAATTACATAGGTGACTTGATATCTTTTTTGTTCTATAATCTAGTCAAAGTAACTGATTTCGGAGGGGATTTTGTTTGGTACATATTCAAATTAAAGTCTGATCTCTGAATCACTCGAGCCAGAGCCGTTATTCCCGCGATTGGAAGAATAACACAAAATAGTCTTTCTTATTATTCGTTTTTTTCAAAGCGGATTTTTTGGTTTGGGATTGAAAATATTTAATAAGAAGTGTATAAATATCTCAATTCTGTTCGAGAGAGGTGGGTGATGAAGCGAGTACTGGTAGTTGTCTGTTTGGCGCTGATTTGTCTCCACATCCTGTCTGATGCCGAACGGGATATCGCCACGCCGTCGAATGCAATCACGGTCTCGATAGCGCTGAGCCGTGGTCTATACCATGCCGACGACAAGACAGGAGTGAAAGAGTACGTCGTCGATTTGGTGGTCGAGAACATCGGTAGTAGCGATGTCACCTATGAGCTGATGAGGGTGGCTTTCTTCAATCCGAGCTACCACCCGTGGTGCCAGGACGAAAGTGAGAAGAGAATTGACGTTCGTGTTCTGAACCGTGACGACTGTGGCAACTGCGAGACCACGCTTCATCCGGGGGAGTCGGTGGAAGCTACCGTCGAAAGCGGTCCCATGACCGTTATTCTGACTGAAGGTCTGGGAGAGACAGAAACAGCATGTATCTTCGTCGATCTGGTCGACCGAGATGGCGCGGTGATCGCGAGCTTCGGTCAGTCACTGGAAAGGCTTGGAGACCTGCCGGTCAAGAGCCTTTTCCACCGAAGGAGGGAGAAAGCTCTGATGACCAGGATACTTCCTCTGTAGCATGGGCCGAGAAACGGGATGGAGGTCGTAGAGCCAGGCGTTGTGGCTAAGCAACCGCACGCTGACTACCGTGGTGGGACCTCGCCGCCGCAAGGCGACGGGGACCCACCTTAAAACAACATGACCTTATAGCAAAGGGTCTTTTTTTGTATTAGAATAAGAATTGAAGGTTTGTCATAAATACGTTGGGGTCATACCCCACCTAACCTCCCCTTACTAAGGGGAGGAAACATTTGGAGGGGATTTTGCTCAGTGCATTTCTAGCAGCGATAGCTTCGGCGGGAAACGATACCAGCCTCAAATATCTTTTGGGCAAGTTGAAGCTACCGCTCAAATATTATTTGCCTTATGTTTTTGTCTTGCTGACGATTATCTCGGCTTTCTTTTTGCGCTTCGATGCCAGTATAAAACCGGGCGCTTTTTCAGCGCAATACATCATACTCTTTGTCTTGATGGTATCGGCGGCAGCGATTTGGAATGTATTGGTGGCTGAAAGTTTGCAGACAGAGCCGCTGTGTGAGTATGAACTGATCATCCTGACTGCACCCTTGATCACGATCGTTTTAGCGGCAATTTTTCTGCCGGCGGAGCGCAACATCCACATCTTTTTCGCCGGTATCGTCGCTTCACTTGCTCTAGTCGCGACGAAGATCCGGCGTCATCATCTGCAACTGACAAAATCAGCCAAACGGACGCTCTGGGCAGTGCTCTTCATCGCTATCGAAACCATTCTTTTGCGTAAATTACTTGTGGTTTACTCACCGATGATTCTTTATTTCGCCCGAGTTTTGGTCGTGGCGATCATTTTTCTCTTCATTTATAAACCAAATACTAATGTGCTCAAATACCGTGATGCGATGCGCTGGCTGGTGATTGCTTCTCTGCTCGGGGCGACTATGATGGTGTTGAAATATTACGCCTTGCGGACGATCGGTGTCTCCGAGACGACAATCATCTTGCTTCTCGGACCTGTCCTGACATATCTGCCATCATATTTCTATTTCCACGAGCGCAGAGGTTACAAGCGTGATCTGATTGGTGCGCTGGTGATAGTCGGGTGTATAGTTTATAGTGTAACAGTAAAGTAAAATGATAATTGACCTAAGTTTTAGTGGTTCTTCCCCTGAGACAGGGGAAGTTAGATGGGGTATGATAGGGTTAAACTAATTGAAACCATACCCCACCCCAACCTCCCCTTGCTAAGGGGAGGAGATGATTAGAACAATTAGAGTAATTAGAAATTTTTGCGATGTTCATAGATACTCACGCACATTTAGATTTTCCGGAGTACAAGACCGAAGTTTCGGCTGTGCTTGGACGTGCCAAGGAAGTCGGTGTCGGGCGAATTCTCAATCCCGGAGTCGATTTTGACACATCAAAACACGCTCTTGATATTGCAAGACGTTATCCTGAAGTTTATGCCGCCGCCGGTTTTCATCCGCACTGTGCCAACGATCTTGATATTGAATCAAAGGGTCAGTTGATGGCGTTGACAAATCACGAAAAAGTCGTCGCTATCGGTGAGATCGGACTTGATTATTATTATTTGAAACGTTCCTCGAAATACTCTCATTATCCGACACGTGAAGAGCAAATATTCTGTTTTGAACAAATGCTGGATCTGGCGCTAGAAACCGGCTTGCCGGCGATTGTTCACAGCCGTGAAGCTGATGCTGACATCTTGGCGATCCTGAAAACTTACAAAAATCAGATCAAGGGGGTCATTCACTGCTTTTCCGGTGATTATGATTTTGCTGAGAAAATTCTCGATATCGGTCTGGCGATCTCCGTTACCGGCAATATCACCTACAAAAATCCTGATCTTGTCGACGCGATAAAGAAAATCCCTCTTGGTTCAATGATGATCGAAACTGATTCGCCGTATCTAGCTCCAGAGCCGCTACGTGGCAAAAGAAACGAACCGGTTTATGTCGTCAAAGTAGCGAAAAAAATTGCCGAGATTAAAAATATTCCCTTGGCTCAAGTCGAGGAGGAAACGACCAAAAAAGCAATGAAGTTTTTTGGCATCAAGTGATAATCACGAAAATACGAAAACTTTATCCCGATGGCCGTCTGACGGCAGCGGGATCCCGACACTACTTTCTTTGCTCAATAGTTGTCGTCGGGACGAAACTACGAAAGTGTCGGAGCTAATTCAGTGAGATTGTGATATAATATGAATATGCAGACGAGACTACCAAAATCGGTTCAAAATGTTCTCTGGTCTTATGACATCGATGAGATTGATTTTGATATTCATAAAAAAATAATTATCGCTCAGGTTCTTAATTTTGGTACCAAAGAAGCGACAGACTGGCTTTTCCGAACTTACAAGACAGAAGAAATCCGAAAAACAGCTGAGACGATTCCAATCGGTCAATGGGACAAAAAGTCACTGGCTTTGTGGAAAATATATTTGAATATTGAGCCAAAGTCGAAGCAAGACAGGATATCAAATGGATAAACAATTCCATTGGGAAATTTTAGACCAAAAACGTCTCGACCTTTTGCCGCTTTTCAAACCATTCAAGGATGATTTTTATCTTGCGGGCGGCACAGCCTTGGCTTTGCAGATTGGTCATCGTGATAGCATTGATTTTGACTTCTTTTCGTCTCGATCTTTCTCGACTGAAGAATTATTTCACAAAGTTGAGCAAGTCTTTGCCGACCACAGGATTGTCAAAACACAGGAGGAAAAGGACACACTGACTCTTGTTGTTGACGAGAATATTAAACTAAGTTTTTTTAGCTACCCATATAGACTGGTTGAGCCACTACTAGACGAGAATAATTTCAATATGGCTTCCGTCGGAGAGGTCGGGGCGATGAAATTGTCGGCGATTACCAGCCGATCCGTTTTGAAGGACTATGTTGACCTTTATTTTATTCTACACGATATCAGTCTGGAGAACCTTTTTGAAATTGCGACAGAAAAATTTCCAACAATTAACACCAACACAATTCTCAAAAGCCTGGTTTATTTCGACGACATCGAAATCGAGCCGATCTTATTTAAAAGTGATGAGATTGATCTCGAAACGATCAAAAAATATCTCGCTGATACAGTGAAAAAATATCTGGCCGCGGGATAGGGAATTCGGTTTAGAATTACCTGTATACCGTGATTTTGTCAATATACGCTCTACTGGTAAATTTACGCTCAAAGAAGGATTAAAATTGCCGAGATCAAAAACATTCCTCTGAACCAAGTCGAGGAGGAGCGAACCAGAAAAGCGATCAAATTTTTCGGGATAAGATAATAATCACGAAAATACAAATTATACAAAAATACGAAATTGAGAAAGTATCGTTTCTGACACGGTATTTTTTTATATGGTAAAAAAAGTTGTCTTGACTAGATGGCTATTTAGGACTTTAATAGTCTTAAATATGACAATCATTACAAAACTACAAATAGTCACAAATCTTACAAATCACTCTCGTGTCAAGTTTTGTAATGATTGTAGTCATTTTGTAGTTTCGTAATCATTTTGGAGGTTAATGTGTTGATTAAAAAAGAAACTGAGTATGCGATGTTGGGGCTGATTGAGCTGAGCAAGAGCGGGGAAAATTTCCGCGATGCCAAGGTCTTGGCACGGGAGAGAAGTATCTCTGAATCGCTGATGGCAAAGATTTTTCAGCGTCTAGCAAGCGCCGGAATCGTAGAATCGCGACTTGGGCCAAACGGCGGATTTCGCCTATCTCGTGATCCAAGTGAAATCAATTTGCTTGAGGTGCTTCGTGCTGTCCAGCCGGCGAACATCATCAAATGTGCCGACGGCCGGGCGCCGTATTGTCCGAAGGAGACCTGTCTTTTCCGCCAAACTGTCGGCAAGATTGAGGTCTTTATAGACGAATTTTTGACCAACACAACGTTGACGGAGATAATTAATTAATGACTAGAGGCAGAGTATCAGAGTGGCAGAGGGTTGAAAAAACAATCTCTCGGTCCCTCCGTATCTCCGGCACTCGGTCACATGGAGGAATATGCAGAAAAGTAAAGTAAAAAAATTGAAGAAAATCTTGCGGCGAAGTGAGACAGAGTCTCCGGACAAGATAAAGGCGGAAGCAAAAAATTTTCTAAAAAGCGTCGATACCGAAGATCTGATTATGGCTGAGCAAGCTATCATCGAGGAGGGCATCGATCCGTCATCGCTCAGTCATCTTTGTGCCGCACATTTGGAATTAATGTCTGACGATCTGGAAAAAATGAAGTCACAGATTCCAGAAAATCATCCACTGAGTGTTTTAGTAGCTGAACACGAAGAGATTTTAAAATTCTTGGAGAGCTTGGAGAAGCTAAGCTCCGAGGTCGGAACAGTCAACAGAGAAAATGACTTACCGGCAGATTTTTGGGGACGTTTTCAACATCTGACGCACCATTTAATCGCCGCCGAGAAACACCATCAGCGCGAAGAGGAAGTGCTGTTTCCGGAGGTGGAAAAATACGGCGTGTACGGTCCGCCGGAGATAATGACGATGGAACATGGAACATTGCGAAAATTAAAAAAAGATTTACACGATTTGGCGAGTGACCGGAAAATCAAGAATTTTGAACAATTTCGAGAAAGGTTTTTGAAAATGTCGGGAGAGCTAATCGCCAGTTTGCGCGACCATATCTTCAAGGAAAACAATATTCTCTATCCGGCGGCGTTGAGAGCAATTCCAAAAGGGAAATGGAAAAAAATTGGCGCCGATGCGGACAAGATTGGCTATTGTTGCTTCACACCGAAGCATGTTGGTCGGTGATAAGCTGGTAAGCCAATAAGCTAGTAAGCTGGTAAGTAATAAGTAGAAGAAAATATTTGTTTATTATTTTTTGGTGGGACCCCCGTCACCTTCCCTGTTGGGAAGATGCGGGGGCGGTCGGGGGGTAGAGGCGCAGAACGGTGTCAGCGCCCAGCAGGAAACCATCTTTGGCTCCCCGGAATGTGTTCGGTCGGGCGCCAGCTTGAGGTCGGCGCCACGGAGGTCGGATCGTCGTTTTCCGGCTTCGGTTCTTCGGCCGGTACACCGACGACAATCTTGATGGCGGGGGGCGGAATACACGAACCCCCGCAGTAGCAACCAGGGCTTGGCTTGCGTTCGGGCACGTTCGGTTCGGCGACCATGACGTTCTCCATCATTCGGCTGCGTCCGTCGTTTGCGGAACAAGGTTCGGCACATCATTGAACAGTTCGAGGCAGGTCTGCAGCTTGGTAATGTCGAGCAGCTCGACGACGTCACAGATGTAGCGTGCTGCTGCGTGGTAGCGCTGCTGGTCGTTTCGCTTGAGATAGCCAACGGTGCTGACCTGCTGCTCTCTGACTGCGTCGTCTTGACGACTGCAGATGATCAGTGCCAATACTGATCGAATTTGGGCAGGCATCGAGCCGCTGTAGCACGCTGTCGGAAGTCCGTTTGGAATACCGGAGCCAGACGCGATCTTCGCACCCAGTGCGATTACCTCATCTGGGGTTAGTTCTAGCATCGGACGTTTACTCCATCTATGGTCAGAATTGCTTCCCGTAAACGGGTTGTGTGGGTACTCGGGTTGATCACCCGATATTACTTTCAATAATTTGAAAATAAAAATCGGACAATGAAAAATACCGCGTGTCCGCGGCGTTATTTTTTTTTATTAAATATCACTCAAAAAATCACCGCGGAAAATGCGAAGTAAAATAATCAAATGATTTTTGGCGATTTGTTGTCATTACAAAAAGTATTTTAGCGTATCATCGAGATCTTGTCAATAATCACTAATCCAGATTCATCTCTCGTTCACGTTCGGCCTCGAGGTGTAGTTTATCGGCTTTCTCCTTGTACTGATGCAAAAAATACATTCGAGCGCGGGTCCAGATCGAGCCTCCGACGATCGAAGAGGTATATTTGACAAGCGAAATATATTCTCGAAGCGGTAGCAACTTCATCAATTTTTTTAGTCCCACCACTTCAAACAGCGCATCAAGGGCTCGCTTCATCAGTCTCAGATTTAGTTCGCCTCTCATCCAATGACTGGTAAAATCCGCTCCGGCCTTATTTAACACCTGGACACCTCGACGCCACTCTTTGTCGGTGTTGCCGTAGTAGAAGTAGCGCTGACAGACTTTTAGAAAGGCGTATTGTGGGCTGGTCCGGTGCTCGAGTAGGATATCCTCGAGAGCTCGCCGGGAAAGATTATCGGACTCGAGGGCCTCTCTGACTCTTTTGGCAACTATTGTATGTTTGCGCAGAACTTCGTTGAATCCCATGCCGATCACCGGCGGGGTTGAGGCACCAGAATTGCCGAAGAAGAGGACTCTTTTTAGAGCATATTTTCTTAATTCACCGCTGTAGATCAGCCCCTTAATCGTCGAGATTTTTTCACCGGGGTAGAGGTCCTTCGACGACTTTTCAAACATCTCCTTGAGTATCTCCGGCTTGACCAGCTTCTTATAATAACCAAAAAGGAAGAGGTCGCCTTCATGATCGTTGTGAGGGTAGACTCCGAACATGTAGTTGGCCTTATCGTCGACCGGTTGGTAAGTTTTGGGCATCTTGATGAAGCCGATCTGGTCGAGCTTGGGAAATTTTATTTTCATCTTGGCGCCGTACTCAGCCCAAACACAAAAGTTGCGTTGCAGCTTCCTTTTGACGACGATTGGTGAGATCGTCCCCATGCAGTCTATGAGCAGGCGACTCTTGTAATTTCCTTTATTTGTCTGGACAATTACTCCACCGTGAGTGTAGCGAAAGTCAGAGACCTCGACACCGTTTTTAATCTTACAACCGTTTTGCTCCGCTCTATCCTTGAAAATCTCCAGAACTTTATTTGGATCGACAACAACGTGATCGTCCTTATATTCAAAAAAAGAATCCTTATCCATGTAGAAGATCAGATTCTTTGGTCTGGCGACGACGGCGTCTTCGAGGCTGTTGGTGCGAACCCTATCCTCAAAGGTGTACCAGGAGCACATCGTCGCGCCCGCCTTTCCCTTTTCGAGAACAACCACCTTAAAATGTCTACTGAGATCAGCAGCAAGTGCCAGTCCGGCCGGACCGGCTCCGGCGATAACAATGTCATACTTGGTCATGTTGCCAATATTCTAGGATATTTTTCTCAAAAAAGCCAATTTGCGTATCGATCAAAGGCTAGATTGATTGAAAAATCAGGATTTTCCAGGTCTATTTATTTAGATCCTTTAGAACTTTTTCGAGGTCGAGACCGTAGATATCGCAGATCTGGCCGATTTCGAGCTTATCCAACTCCATCGCCGCCATTGGGCAGGAAACGCAGGGGACGCCGTTGTCGCCAAGGATCTTCTCGCCATCCTTTTTCTTGTAGATATCCTTGAGCAGTGTTTTTGCTGTATATTTCATAAATGAATTTTTATTTTATTATTACCACTGTTGCGCAATTCGTATTGAAGTGTCATTCTGAGGTAACGAAGAATCCGTTCGACTTCGCTCCAGCCTTCGTTAAAGTCTTCAATTACACTCAGACCATGCGCGCAAGTCGAATGGCTACGGCCGGCCGGCAGGACAGGTCTATCAGATCCTTCACCTTCAGGACAACATCGGTTCAGGATGACAATTACGCAACACTGGTTATTATTTTAAAATTGTATATGCACCTAACGTCTCTTTTACAGAAAAAATAGTGGAGAGTAAAAGATACCCGCATTTAAACATTCTGTCAACTTCTGTGGTCGGTTTATTTCCTATTGATATATTTCCAAAGTGCCATCAGGCCAAAAACTAAAAGCAAGATAACCAAGATGTAGATAATCCAGGCGAAGAACATCATTGTGCCACTTCCTCCGCCGGCCATATAACCCCAATCCATCATTGTAACTCCTTTCTAATTTTTTTATAATTTTGTTTTTCTTAGCAACAGTGAATTTGAAACGACCGAAACGGAGGAGGGAGCCATGGCCAGACCAGGATAAATAGCCAGGGCAAAAACGGCCTGGTGATAAGCAGCAGCAGGAGGATAAGAACTAAGCCACATATCAGAAATATTGTTCTTGTATTCATTTAATACGATGTTGCAGTTAATTGCAAAATTATGCCGGCGACAATTAATAACAAAAATATTATCGTCATGGTTTGAAATGGAAACGAGCGGCCGCTCTTGGCTTTGAGTTTTTGACTGAGCCGAGGGGAAATTAGCATGATGAGCGCGCCGACGAGACTGCCGACGAGCAGGGCGTTGAAAATGTAAGTCCGATTAAAAATCGAACCATACGCTCCGCCCCAATCAATATAGAGGGGGAGATAGCTTCTGACAATTTGAGAAACAGGCAGAACCGTTAAAAAGAAAATCGCCACCGCGATGATCTCGTTTTGAAACCTGATAAATCGCTTCTTGATTAATTTGGCACTCCACAGGCCGAGCGCGGCGGCGAAAGCACCGATAAAAATTCCGCTAACGATATCCTTCACTCCGAGAAAAGACGCGCCGACAGCTACCGCTCCGGCGCCGATCGTGCAGAGGGGACAATGGGCGGAAGCTTCCCTGACGAGGAAAAGCTGGCTTGAAAAAATCCCAAGTAGGAGTCTGTTAAAAATTTTTCTCATCATCGTCCAAGATTATTAAAGCGACATAAATAGATCACCCTTACCGCTATCGGTCAGTTTATAGATATCGAAAGGATCTTTGTCGCCGGGCATTCCCGGTGAGCCGGAGGGCATGCCGGCCATGGTGATACCACGAATAGTTGGCTTCTCGGCCAGCATTTTATTGATCGCCGCGACCGGAATGTGTCCCTCGACAATGTAATTGCCAACAATTGTTGTGTGACAGCTTCGCTGGTCTTCAGGAATCTTGTATTCAACTTTGACCGTGTCGATGTTGTCAACAAAAATATCCTCAACTTGAAAACCTTTCTTAGAAAGATATTGAGAATAAAGCCGGCAACAACCGCAGGTTTTAATCATCGTCACCGTCACTTTTGTGCTGGCAGGCGCAGAGTAATTAGCTGTGCCGGAATTCGAGTCAGCAGCGTTTTGCTGTGGTGAATTATCTGGCTTGCCCGCGACATCATTAGAGTTAATCGATTTGACAACAAGAATAACTATCATAATGACGATGACCAGGAAGAAGCCTTTGTACTTTGTCATACATTGCCTTTCTAATTATTTAGTTGCCATACTGCTACTGATTTTAGCAAATTCGATGAAAAGCAGGGTAAAAACGAAAACCATTGCAATTGGTGCTATAGTTGAGAGCCAATTTTTGTGATTTGGCCGGAAGCGGCGCAAAAGAAGAGAATTAGTGACAACAGAAATTGATGAAAGTGCCATGGCCAAGCCGGCCAGCTCCGGCTTCAAGACCAAGCCAAAGCCAAAGAAGACCCGAGCCGCTATCGGGATGCCGATGATATTGTAAAAGAGGGCAAAGAACATGTTTTGGCGAATTTTCCCGAAAGTTTCTTTGGACAAGTTGATGGCTGTGACAACATCGCGGAGGTCATTTTTGACGATAACGATGCCGCCGGATTCCATTGCCACGTCGGTACCGGAGCCCATGGCGATGCCGAGATCAGCTTGAGCCAGGGCTGGCGCGTCATTGATCCCATCACCGACCATAGCCACGGTGTTTCCTTTGTCTTGAAGTTTTTTGACCTCATTTGCCTTATCCTCCGGCAACACTTCAGCAAGCACGTTTGTGATCCCAACCTGCTTGGCGATGGCTCTGGCGGTTCGCTCGTTGTCACCTGTTATCATCCAGACGTATAGCCCAAGATTTTGCAGTTTTAGGACAGCTTCTTTCGAAGTTTCCTTGACGGTATCGGCAACGGCTATTATTCCGATGGCTTCGGCGTCGTCGGATAAGACCATAACTGTTTTGCCTTGCTCCTCAAGTTTTCGAATCATGAATTTCGAATCATGAATCATGGGTTTTTTGACGACTGACTCAATGTATTTCGGCTTACCAAAATAATACTTTTTGCCGTCGACTTTTGCCTCGACACCGTGGCCAGGAATGGCCTTGAAGTCCGTGGCATCTCTTAATTTTATCTTTTCGCTCTCAGCTCTTTTCACAATCGTCTCAGCTAGAGGGTGCTCAGAATTCCGTTCTAATGTGGCGGCGATTTTTAGGATGTCTTTTTCCATGATTCTTGATTCATGATTCAGTATTCCAATCTCCGTCACTGCCGGCTTGCCATTTGTCAGTGTACCGGTCTTGTCGAAGATAATTGTCTTGATCCCTTTGGCAATCTCAAGCGGTTCGCCACCTTTGATCAAAACACCATATTCGGCGCCCTTGCCGGTACCGACCATCAGAGCCGTCGGTGTTGCCAGTCCGAGAGCGCAGGGGCAGGCGATGACAATGACGGCGGTGAAAGCCATCAGTGAAAACGAAACACCGGCGCCGAGCAGAAGCCAGACAATTAAAGTAATAATCGCGATTATAATGACAGCCGGGACGAACCAAGCGGAGATGCGGTCAGCAAAATCTTGGATCGGTGCTTTCGAGCCCTGCGCCTCCTCGATCAGCTTGATAATTTGCGACAATGTCGTCTCGGCGCCGACTTTGGTTGCCTCAAACTCAAAACTGCCGGTCTTATTGATAGTCGCGCCGATGACAGTATCGCCAACCTTTTTTTCAACCGGCAAACTCTCGCCGGTAACCATCGACTCGTCGAGAGCGGACGAGCCCTTGGTGATGACGCCATCCACAGGGATCTTTTCACCCGGCCGGACGAGGATAATATCGCCGTGGGCGACATCATCGATCGGGATATCGACAGTCTTGCCCTGTCGGATGACCCGGGCAGTCTTGGGCTGCAGCCCCATCAATTTTCGGATAGCATCGCTAGTCCGCCCTTTCGCTTTGGCTTCGAGCCATTTGCCGAGAACAACGAAGGTAATTAGAAAAGCGGCCGTTTCAAAGTAGAGATCGGGAATTTTCATCCCGTCAAGGCCAATGATTGAGCGATTGTTGAGCGCAAAAATAATGTAATTAATCAAGCTATAAAAATAAGCAGTTGAAGTACCGATGGCGATCAGTGAATCCATACCAAAGGTTTTCATCTTCAAACTTGAGAGAGCGCCCTTGTAGAAACCGGCGCCGATGATAAATTGAACCGGAGTGGCAAGGAGAAGAGAAACAAGGCCAAAATAGGGCGGCAAGATATTTCCGCCCGGGAGCCACTTGAAGAAATCCATAAACATAAAATAGAGCATCGGGAGAGAGAAGATAAAACCGAAAAGGAATTTTTTCCAAAGATCATTGATTTCCTTCTCTTTCTTGCGGCGTTCGAACTCGGTATCCTTTTCGTTCACGAGTGTCGCAGAGTAGCCGGCATTTTTGACCGCTTCGATCATTGACTCAACGCTCGTGACATTCTCCTCAAAGAGAATGGAAGCTTTTTCTGTGCCAAAATTAACATTGGTCTGCGTGATGCCAGGTACTTTTTTGAGCGATCTCTCGATGATGCCGGCGCAGGAAGCACAGTGCATGCCGGAGATGGAGAGCGAAATTCTTTTATCGGCTTCGCCACCCACCTCTTTTTTATTTTTAGATTTAGTCTCAGACGGCATAATCAACTCTTCTGAGCCGCCGTCTCCATGATCAGAATGGTCATCGCCATCATCAAGCATTTTTTCGTCAATGATTTCGGCCTTATAATCCTGTTTTTTGATCGTTTCGATAATTTTGGCCGAATCCACCTTCTCCGTATCGTAAGTGATCTGACCGGTATTTTTGGTCGAATCAAAATTCGCCTCAAAAATACCCGGGAGATCATCCATCTCCGATTTCAAAACCTTCTCACAGGCAGTGCAGTGCATGCCTGATATTTTCAAAAAAAGCTTGTGTTTCATGGTTCTCCTTTGTGTCATCCTCGGGCAGACATCGATCTGACCCGGGGATCCATTCCTTCTTGTCTAGATTCCCGCCTTCGCGGGAACGACAGATGAGGAAATGGGAACGACAAATTAATTATTCTGCAATGATTGTTCCTAGTGGCACGCCCATGGCGCAGGTAATTTTGTAGGTGCCTGGCTTGGGAGTGAAATTGAAAATGATCGGCGTATCCTTCTGCATTATTTCATAATTGTCTGTTGGTCCCGGCAAAGTGATCGAGCTCATACAACCTTGGTCGTCGTCCTTTGGATTGACTTAAAATTTGACCGGCAGGTTGGCCTTGACGGTAAAACTCTCCGGGCTGATGTCGCCTTTCAAGGTATAGGTCGCGCTGAATGTCTGGGTGCCGACTTGCTGATCGGTTTTTGTCGGGGTATTCGGGAAACTTGGGGTGTTTGGCTCGCCGTCCGTAGCCTTGGCGGAGGACGGGGTTTTAATTGAGGTGGTGCCTTCGCCGGCGACAACCTTGAATGAGCCGCGGTACATTCCCATCGAGCAGGAAAACGGAATAATACCAACCTCAGTCGGAGTGAATTCAATCGTGTTTTTACCAAACTGCAGAAATTTCCGGATATTGAGCTTTTGCGAGTAGAGGCTGGCGGCGCAACTGTTGGAATCGACGGAATTGACGACCCACTTGACTGGTATTCCGACTTTAATGGTGAAAGTGTTGGGTGAATAACCGGAGGAGAGCTGAGTCATATTGATCACCTGGACGCCGTCGACAGATTTGACATTTTGATCGGCAACGGTCGTGCTTCGTGCTTCGTTATTTGAGTTCGACAGTGTTGAAGTCAAGCCGGACAGATTCATGCCGTTAGAAATATTGAAAACCGCCAAGGCGACGACGACGAAGCCGGCGCCCATAAAGAAGCGGCGGGCAAAAACGCCTTTGACGACCGAGGTCAGACCACCGATACCGAGAAGTCCGGGCGTGGTGCCGAGGGCGAAAATACCAAGTATCAAGGCCCCTCGCCAGAAACTACCGGTGCTCATGGCGTAGAGTTGCATCGCTTGAGTGAAGCCACAGGGCAGAAAGAAGGTCAGGGCGCCGGTCAGCGCCGAATTGGCGTGGCTGTATTCTTTTTGGTGATGTTTTTTAATACCAAAAAATTTACTGATGCCGGCTGGTAGCGAAAAGCTGATACCTTTGATAACTGGAAACAATTCTGTTAACTGCAGACCGACGACAAGCATGACGATGCCGACGGCAATAATTAGAATGCCGAGAACAGCGCCGGAAAACTGGAAAACCGTGCCGGCGAGACCGATCAGGCCACCAAGCAAAAAATACGAGGTGATACGACCGAGATTGAAAAATAAATGCGGGCGGAATTTCTGGACAGATGTGGCTTCGGGATGTTTTTCGGCAAATTTGGCGGAAATTCCCAAGATCAAGCCGCCAACCAAAGCCATGCAGGTTGAGAAACCAGCTGTAATACCGATCAAGAGGACAACAGCCAGACTAGATGGGGTACCGCCACCAACGGAAATATTGAAG
>PEZW01000013.1 GCA_002773985.1 Candidatus Berkelbacteria bacterium CG10_big_fil_rev_8_21_14_0_10_43_13 | reverse complement strand
CATAACGACAAGATCAAAAACATCTACAGATTTATCCAACAAAGCTAACTGCACTTTTATTTTGGAACTACTGCACTTTTATTTTGGAGATGACACCCGAAATAAAGATATTGACAAACACGAGTGAATGTGGTATGTTTTAGCGTTCGCTTCGCACGAGCCAGACGGCTCAAATCAACCCGCGGAGCGACGGAGAGAATGATGCGCAAGCTGCGCAACGTGTTTGTTCTCACCGCGCTCTGCGCGGTGGTCACCATGTTGACTGGGTGCGGCGGGGCCGGCGAGCTGTTCGGGCTCCGCAAGCCCGCACCGCGGATTCTCTCGGTGAGGATCGACCGCGAATCGTCCTCGATTCGCGTCGAACTCAATCGTGGAACTTTCTATACGAATGAGTTCGCCTGCTATCGAATCGATGACGACGGGGAGAAGCGATACGTCCAGTTCTCCTACGAGCGAGTCTACCTGCATGGCGATAACGGCACTGCAGTGTTCGTGTTGACGGATCGGCACAGCGAGGCTCTGGATCTCGAGGCGACCTACTACGTCGCCGCCGAGTTCACCACCGATATGTGGGACTACAGCAGTTCCAACGGTGGCACACGGCCAGTGAAGTGCAACGGTCTGTACCGATGCGAACCTGGTAAGGACGGTGTCCCCGTCTACTGAGTTCACAGGAGGGGTTTCGGAGGCGGCATGCGCGCAAGCGCTGCCGCCTCAACCCCACAATTATCAAAAATTTTTCACAATGCAAACATCAGCAATTTCACACGATCGTTTGAAATTATGGAGATAATATAAAAACCACGCATTACTGCGAGGTATTTTTTATATCATTCTTCGAGCGATGTGATTTTGGAGTCGAGAAGTTCTCGACAAGCTCGAACAGTATTGCTTAGTTAGAACCGTGCGAAGTGAGTGAAGACTTTGCCTGTAAGCCGTAGCACCAATATCGAAGAAAATAGTCTTAAATAACGGTAAAATGTTTTAAAAGTTAAAATCGGGCAAAATGAGCGAAGGCTTTGTTGGCTTCGGCCATGCGATGAGTATCGTCTTTCTTCTTGATGGCGGCACCTTCGTTGTTGTAAGCACTGATCATTTCAAGTGCTAATTTCTGTGCCATCGGCTTGCCTTTCGAACCCTGTGCCGCACCGATAACCCAGCGCATTGCCAGGGTGTTTTTGCGGTCACGACTCACTTCCATCGGCACCTGGTAGTTTGCACCACCGATACGCTTGCTCTTGACTTCGACGAGCGGACCAACGTTTTTCAAAACAGTATCAAGAATCTCCATCGGCTCAGCCTTGAGTGTCAGAGCGGCCTGATCGAGTGACTGATAAACAATCTTCTCAGCAACAGTCTTTTTGCCATTTTTCATGATATAGTTGATCATCTTGGTGACAACCAAGCTACTGAACTTTGCGTCAGGCTGGATTGCTTTTCTCTTGATTTTTAAGTGTCCTCTTGCCATAGTTGTTTTAGCTTTTCAATTAGTCAGCTTATCAGCTGAATAGCTGACTGGCTGAGAGGCTTGTTTATTAAGCTTTTCCTGCTTTGGTTCCGTATTTACTTCGGCCCTGTTTGCGACCAGCTACACCGGTCAGGTCGAGCTTGCCACGAACAATATGATATCGCATACCTGGCAAGTCCTTGACACGACCGCCACGGATCAGAACCACTGAGTGTTCCTGTAGACCATGACCTTCGCCGCCGATGTATGCGTTTACCTCATAACCATTTGCCAATCTGACACGAGCAAATTTACGCAAAGCAGAGTTTGGTTTCTTTGGTGTCATCGTACCAACTTTGATACAGACACCGCGTTTCTGTGGCGAACTCAAACGAACCGGCTTGTTGTGAAGATAGTTAAAAGTCGTCTTCAAAGCAGTCGTCTTGGAACGCTTTACGTTGCTCTTGCGGCCTTTTCTCAGTAATTGGTTTATTGTTGGCATAACTGTCGCTTCGCTCCAAATTTCTAAATAACGTTCAGATCCTTCGGCTACGCCTTTCGGCTTCGCTCAGGATGACAGACGAACTGTCAATTTCTAATCAAATCTCAATTTTCTCATTCGAGTCTGAGCCTGAGGGCTCTTCCCTCAGAGTCGAAGACAATTTTCAATTTAAAAACAATTTTAGAATTTCAAATTTATTCATTTCTAATTGCAATGTCACTTTGGTAACTTACCATAAATTACTCGACCTGTCAAAGCTGTTCTTCAACTTCGATCGGCACTGGACAATCCACGGTGTCGTTGACTGGATCAAAACCGGTACCTGCAGGAATAAGCTTACCGATGATTACGTTTTCCTTCAGACCCTTCAAGTTGTCGATTTTGCCAGAGATGGCAGCATCGATCAGGATTGAAGTTGTCTCCTGAAAAGAGGCAGCTGAGAGGAATGAGTCAGTTTTCAGGGCGACCCGAGTGATACCCATAATCATGTCATCGGACTTTATCTGTTTCTTGCCTTGCTCGGCTAACTCGCGGTTTCGGTGAGCAACGTCGATTTTTGAAACAACTTGACCTGGCAGATATTTAGAATCACCAGCTTCGACAACCTTGACCTTGCTGCTCATCATCCTGACGATAACTTCAATGTGCTTATCGTTGATATCCTGGCCCTGAGAGTCATAAATAATCTGAACTTGTTTGATGATATAATTTTGTGTCTTGATCGCGCCATTTAGTTTAAAGCTAGCTCCGAGATCGAAGTGACCTTCGGTCAATGGCTGGCCTTTTTCAACGACGTCACCGTCTTTGACTAGTAGTGAGGTTGTTTTTGCAATAGCGTATTCAACTATTGCATCGCCAACTCCAGCAACCTTTATCTTGTTTCCAGAGACGTTGAACTTGCCAGAGATAAGTGTGCGAACTGGCTTACCGTCTCCTGATTCAGACTCGGCAATGGTTTGATTTTTGACAACAGCAGCGTCATTTTCAACAACTGTTTTGTAACCAGATGGTAGTTCATAGTCTTCGACTTTTTCACCTTGGCCAGAAACCGTAATTTTGACAATATCTGAGGCCTTAGTGATGGTAACTTTACCAGCGACTTCTGACAGGACAGCTGGAGATTTTGGCATTCGAGCTTCGAACAGTTGTTCGACGCGAGGTAAACCAGTTGTAATATCAGCACCAGCTGCACCACCAGTATGGAAGGTTCTCATCGTCAACTGTGTTCCCGGTTCGCCGATCGCCTGGGCTGCGACGATACCAACAGCAGTACCGATTTCGATCGTCCTACCCGTTGCCAAATCAATTCCGTAGCATTTCTGGCAGATTCCCTTTTTGGCCTCACAACCAAGCAATGAAAAGATCTCGATCTCAGTTAGTCCGACCTCATCAAACTTGGCAATATCAGCTTCAGTAATAGTTGTACCTTTTTTGACTCCAGCAGCTGTTTTTCCGAGTGTTCGGCCACGAATGTATTTATCCCATTCCTCACCAAATTCAGCATAAAAACTCTTGGAAATTCGACGAGTATTGCTTGTGCCACAGTCTGGACAACTGGTAACAACATCCTGTGAAACGTCGACAAGGCGTCTGGTCAAATAACCAGCCTCTGAGGTACGCAGAGCAGTGTCAGCACGTCCCTTTCTGGAACCGTGAGTTGAAACGAAGTACTCGAACACTGACAAGCCTTCCTTGAAGTTTGAGCGAATTGGCAACTCGATAATGGCACCAGTTGGATCCGCAACCATGCCTTTCATCGCACCAACCTGAGTCATCTGGGCAATGTTACCACGAGCACCAGAATTCATAATGATATAAATATCGTTTTGTGTCGGATAGCCAGCCATCATGTCTTTTTCCATCTGTGACTGTGCACCCATCCAGATTTCAATAGTTTTATTATAACGTTCCTCGTCAGAGATAAGGCCGCGCTCAAAGAGTTTGGTGATGCTGTCTACCTCGCCCTGTGCTTTCTCGAGGATCTTGTCTTTGGTTTCAGGTATATAGATATCATCGACGGCAAAAGTCATGCCTGACTTTTGAGCGTATACAAAACCAAGTTCCTTGATATCATCAACCAGCGTGGCGGTGATTTCGGCACCACAAGCGTGGTAAACCTTCTCTGTTAATTTGCCGATAGTTTTCTTTGTCATCACCTCGTTTACGTAAGGCCATCCCTCGGGTAAAACCTCGTTAAAAATTAGACGACCAGGAGAAGTATCTAAAATATTACCGTCAGGCATTCTGACTTTGATTTTAGAATTGATATCAATTCCGTTGAGTTCAAAAGCACTGATTGCCGCGTTTTTCGAGGAGAAAACACTGCCGTTTCCAGCCAAACCATCAATTCCATCGCGAGTCAGATAGTGGCACCCTAGAACAATGTCAAAAGAAAGTGTCAAAACCGGATCACCACTAGAAGGTTTGAGTAGATTTTTCGATGAAAGCATGATCTCGTGTGCCTCTTCTTGGGCTAGGTCGGAGAGCGGTAAATGGACTGCCATCTGATCACCATCAAAGTCAGCGTTGAAGGCTGAACAGACTAGGGGGTGAACTTTGATCGCCTTACCTTCGATAAGAATCGGTTTGAAAGCCTGAATACCAAGACGGTGAAGAGTTGGGGCGCGGTTTAGCAAGACGCACTTATCTTTAATAACGTCTTCAAGTATATCCCAGACAAAGGATTCACCTTTTTCGATCAAGCGAGTGGCATTTTTGACATTGTGCACATAACCATCAGCGATCAGGCGACCGATAACAAATGGCTTGAAAAGCTCAAGCGCCATCACTTTTGGCAAACCACACTGGAAAAGCTTGAGTTTCGGACCGACGACGATAACAGAGCGACCAGAATAGTCGACACGTTTACCAAGCAAATTCTGACGGAAACGACCCTGTTTGCCACGAAGCATATCAGAAAGTGATTTGAGTTTGCGCTTTCCACCAGTTGAAGAAGCAGCCTTGTCCTTGCGTGCTGAGTTGTCGATTAGGGCATCGACAGCTTCTTGCAGCATTCTCTTTTCGTTACGACAGATAACTTCTGGTGCCCCTTGGCTCAGCAAGCGCTTCAGTCGATTGTTGCGGTTGATAACGCGGCGATACAAGTCATTTAAGTCGGAGGCGGCAAAACGACCACCATCGAGCTGAACCATCGGGCGAAGGTCGGGTGGGATGACCGGAACTCTATTCAAGACCAGCCATGCTGGATTGATCCCAGCATTGTTCATGCTTTGCAAAACTCGTAATTTCTTTAGCACTTTAGCTCTTGCAAGACCTGCCAATTTGCGTGCTTCAGTTTTGGCAATTTCAATATTTTCTTTGATATTGTAGTTCTTCAAGAGCTCAAGAATGGCTTCAGCACCAATACCAACTCGAACGATCTGACCATACTTCATGTTCAAATCACGGTAGCTTTGCTCAGAAATAATTTTTCCTACTGATAGAGAACCAAGTTCACTCTTTGTCTCTTTGTAAATCTGTTCTATTTCTTCAGATGTAGCGCCCGGCGTTTCATCACCTTTTTTAATGGTCTCTTGGTATTCCTTGTATTCTGTTTCAAGATTTTCCAAGCTTGATTGTCGCAATTCTTCATTGATATCAAGGATAACGTAGCTAGCAAAATAAACAACTTTTTCGATATCAGCCCCAGACAAACTAAGAATAGCAGCACAGATGCTAGAAGTGCCGCGGACGTACCAGATATGAGCTGTTGGCACAGCTAAATCAATGTGGCCCATTCGAACACGGCGAACTGACGAGCGAGTGACCTCGACACCACATTTATCACAGATGACGCCTTTGTAGCGTATCTTTTTATACTTGCCGCAGTAACATTCCCAGTCTTTAGTCGGACCGAAAATGCGCTCACAGAAAAGACCGTCACGCTCAGGTTTTTGCGTACGATAGTTGATCGTTTCCGGCTTGATAACTTCACCGTGTGACCAGGAAAGAATATCTTCAGGTGAAGCGATTGAGAGTCGAATCGCTTCAAAATCAGATACTGCGACTTGGTCCTTTACTTCTATGCTTGGCATAATATTTCCTCTTTATATATTAATATGTTTACTTGTCTTCATCTGAGTCGACTTCATCGCTAACAAGATCCTCGTCGGCGTCTGTCTGTTCTGCTGCGATCTCAGTCAGCTTTTCATCAAGCTCTTCGTCGTATTCTTCGTCGCTGTCGATATCACCATCTTGGTCTTCGTCGCCTTGCTTAACCGGTAGTTCAACCGTTTGCGGTTTTTCGACTGGTGTCTCTTCTGCAACGACAGCTTCTTCGCGGGTGGTGATCAGATCGACATCCAAGCAAAGGCTCTGCAACTCCTTGACCATAACATTGAAGGCTTCTGGAATAACCGGTTTCTGAATTTTCTCGCCTTTGATAATTGACTCATAAATCCGACTGCGACCGACAATGTCATCGGATTTGATTGTCAGCATTTCCTGAAGTGTGTGAGCGGCACCGTATGCTTCGAGTGCCCACACTTCCATCTCACCAAACCTCTGACCACCGAACTGAGCCTTACCACCGAGTGGCTGCTGAGTAATCATCGAGTAAGGACCGACACTTCGTGCGTGCATCTTGTCGTCAACCAAGTGATGAAGTTTCAAAATATACATAATGCCAACGGTTGACTTGCGGTCGAACTTCTCACCACTTTTGCCATCAATCAGCTGGATTTTACCATCTTCCGGTAACCCTTCAGTCTTCAAACGCTGTTTGATTTCAGTCAAAGATATACCTTCAAAAACAGGTGAGGCTATTTTGTAACCACCGGCCGCAGCGGCCAAGCCAAGATGCGTTTCTAAAATCTGTCCGACATTCATACGTGAGATAACGCCAAGTGGGTTAAGAATAACATCGACTGGGCGACCATCAGGTAGATATGGCATATCTTCAGCAGGTAGGATGACTGATATGACACCTTTGTTACCGTGTCGACCGGCCAGCTTGTCACCAACTGAGATTTTGCGTAGCTGAGCGACTGAGACTTCAACCAACTGATAAACACCAGATGGAAGCTCGTCACCATTTTCCTTAGAAAAGATTTTTATATTAACAACTTTGCCGTACTCGCCGTGTGGCAAGCGAAGCGATGAATCACGGACGTCCTTGGCTTTTTCACCGAAAATTGCCCGAAGCAATTTTTCTTCAGACGACAACTCTGTCTCACCTTTTGGTGAGATCTTTCCGACCAGGATATCTCCGGATTGGACCTCCGCACCGATGCGAATAACACCAACCTCGTCAAGGTTAGAAAGTGCTTCTTCGGAGACGTTTGGAATATCTCGAGTAAGTAATTCCGGACCAAGCTTGGTGTCACGAACTTCTATCGAGTATTGTTCGATGTGAACAGATGAAAGGACATGATCTTGAACTAAACGGCTGGAAATGATGATAGCATCCTCGAAATTTGAACCACCCCAAGACATAAATGAGACCATTAAGTTTTGACCTAGCGCGAGCTCACCGTTTTGCGTTGCCGAAGAGTCAGCGATAACTTGACCGGCAGTAACTTTGTCGCCAACTTTGACGATCGGTCGTTGATTGATCAAGGTACCTTGATTGGATCGAGAAAATTTCTCTAAGTAGTAGTCATGCTCCGAACCTTTACTCGGTTTTACACGGATCAGATTTGAGGAAACATGAGTAATAGTACCTGGTGTTTTGGCCGCGGCGATCTGACCAGAATACTGAGCCGCAGCTTTTTCCATACCGGTTCCGACAACAGGAGAATCTGGGATAACAAGTGGAACAGCCTGTCGTTGCATATTTGATCCCATCATCGCACGAGCACCATCATCGTGCTCAACGAAAGGTATTAGAGAAGTAGCGACTGAAACAATCTGTCGTGGAGAAACATCCATGTACTGGACTTCAGATGCCAAAGCCATGTCGGGGTGACCGTGTTTTCGGACGATGACACGGTCTTTTTTGATAAAACCCTTATCATCAATTTCGACTGAGGCAGGGGCAATAATCGTCTTTTCTTCTGTACCGGCGTCAAGATAAATTACGTCATCTGTTACTCTGGCTTTACCCTTTTCGATATGAACTTTTCGGTATGGGGTTTCCATAAAACCATAGCTATTGACTCGTGCATATGAAGCCATATAACTGACCAAGCCGATGTTTGGACCTTCTGGAGACTCGATCGGACAGATACGCCCATAGTGAGACTCGTGAACGTCCCGAACCTCGAAACCAGCACGTTCTCGTGACAAGCCACCAGGGCCAGTCGCAGACAATGTTCGTTTGTGTTCCAGCTCAGACAGTGGATTTGTCTGATTCATAAACTGCGATAATTGTGACGAAGAGAAAAATTCCTGTAATGAGGCAACAACTGGTCGAGAATTGACCAATGCCTGCGGGGTAATGTCCGCTGCTTCAATCACACTCATACGATCCTTGGCAATTCTCTCAACACGCAAAAGACCAACACGAACACGGCCTTGGACTGATTCACCTATGGATTTGATACGACGATTTTTGAGAGCGTCAGTATCATCCGGTTTTGCACCGGGTGTATTGTTTAATCTGATGATTTCGCGAATTATTCCGATGATGTCTTCACGACGGAAAATTCTATTTTCTGGAGTATTTGGTACATCAACACCAAGACGCTGATTGAGCTTGTATCGGCCAACTCGGCCAATGTCATAACGTTTTGGATTAAACAGAATCATATCGATGAAAGATTTGGCTGATTCTGGTGTCGCCAGGTCACCTGGTCGGATTCTTTTGTAAGTTTCGACGACGCCTTCATCATAATTACTGGAAGGGTCCTTCTCCAGTGTCGCGTCGATGAATTTGATGTTTTCACCATCATCAACATCAGCAAAAAGCGCCTTGATTTCCTCATCGGTCGATATGCCGATCGCTCGCAAGAAAGTTGTGATCGGGATGCGACGTTTACGGTCAACTTTGACAGTGATAATTCCCTTAGAATTGCTTTCAATTTCAAGCCATGCGCCACGATTTGGGATGACCTTAGCACCAAAAAAATTTTCACCAGCAATGCTTTCAGCTGTAAACAAAACACCATACGAGCGAACAATCTGAGATACGACACAACGCTCAACACCATTGATGATAAATGTACCGTGCTCAGTCATCAGAGGAATATCACCGAGGAAAACCTCACCTTCTTTGATCTCCTTGGTCTGCTTGTTCAGAAGGGAAACTTTAACCCGAAGTGGCGCCTTGTAGGTCATATTTTTTTCACGCGATGTCTTTTCATCAAAACGTGGACGATCTAGGTAATATTCACCAAAAGTCAGGGAATAAAGTTCGCCGGTGAAATCTTCGATAGGTGAGATCTCGTCAAGGAGTTCTCTCAGGCCTTCTTGGAAAAACCACTCATAGGACTTGGTTTGAACTTCGATGAGGTTTGGTAGATGCTCAAATTCCGCTTCAATTCGTGGCAGAATTCGCTCAGCAATTTTATCATTTACCGGCATAGATCTCCTTTATATATAGTAGTTTTTTAATAAGCTTGTCGTAAAAAGTTTAATCGAAATGATGCAGGACACCAAAAAAACCGCCCTGCCTGGCAGAGGGTGTGTTATCGTACTAATTCGTCTAGAGGACTACGGCTTGTCAACGCTTTATCCCACTCTAAAATATTCTATTATTCAGATAATAGCATACAAGAAACTACTTGTCAACATACAAGTAAATTTTCGAATGAGTCATTGGTACTATTATAGATCAGGAGTATTTTTGTTGTCAATGGCTGGTCTATAAACTAGATTTTGATTTAATCTTATCTGTTAATTGTTTCAATCCGAGATTTGTTGCAATAGAAACAGGCACAAGCACAATCTTCTTTGTCTTGAACTGCTTTTCTATCTCTGCCAAGCGTTCAGTAGAAATCAGATCAATCTTCGACAAGACCACGATCTCTTTTTTCTTTAGAAGTTTTTTTGAAAAATCACCAAGCTCAGTCCGAATTGTTTTATAATCTGACAATGGATCGGATGAGCTGGAATCGATCAGGTGAACCAGCAATTTAGTTCGTTCGATGTGCTTTAGAAATTTGATACCCAGTCCCCTGCCTTCATGAGCACCGGCAATTAGTCCAGGGATATCGGCGATGATAAGTCTTTTGTCGTCAGAGATAAAGGTCCCGAGGTTTGGCTCGAGTGTAGTAAATGGGTAATTGGCGATCTTCGGCCGTGCGTTTGTGATGGTCGAGATGAGCGTTGATTTGCCGGCATTTGGCAAGCCGATCAGCCCGACATCAGCAATCATCTTCAAAACAAGCTTAATCTTGGCTGATTCACCGCGCATACCGCTTTTGGCCCATTTTGGTGCTTGTTTGATCGAGGTCGCAAAATGCTGATTGCCCCAGCCGCCCTTGCCTCCCTTGAGCAAAACTACGCGATCATTTTGATGAGTCAGATCAAACAAAAGTTCATCTTTTTGAAAAATCTGAGTTCCGAAGGGAACATTGAGTACTGTGTCGACAGAGTTTCTGCCGTGCATTTTCTTGCTCATGCCGTTCTGTCCGTCTTCAGCCAAAAAACGTTTTGTTCGATTGAAATCGGCCAGTCCATGAATATGATCAATTGCCTGAATTATGACATCACCACCATTGCCGCCGTCGCCGCCGTCAGGCCCGCCGTCAGGAATATATTTTTCACGTCGAAAAGAGACGGCACCATTGCCGCCATTTCCAGCCTTGACATAGATTTCAACTTCGTCAATAAACAAGTTGGTAAAAGTTAAGAATAATTTAAATCTCTGTTTAAGCGTATTGAAATTTCAACTTTTAGCCTTGAACTTAAGTTGATAATAACACAAAACTGGCTAATAAGCCAGCAATACAAAAGCTCGAATGGTGTTAGTAGACAAATCCTTTTATCTTTGAGTCGTGAGTTGAGATTGTTCTTGTCGTGCGTACACCAAAGATCGGCGCGTTCATCTCGGAAATGGTCATCGAACTACCATTAACTGACTCCACGTAGGCCACATGTCCCCAAAATGATTCTCTTGTTACCACTATCGCTCCGGCAACAGCGCTTGAGCCGGTTGAATAACCAGCTCTATTGGCTGAGTTTAACCATTGACCGCCATTACCCCAGCTACTCGGGACGGCTCGGCGAGTCGCGACGTAATAGGTGCAATATCCAAATGGATAGGCGTTGCGAGAACTACCGGCAGGACGGGAAATCGCCAATTTCTTCGCTGCGGTCTTGGCTTTCACCTTCTCCACTGCAGCAAGCGCAGCAGCTTGTTTCTGAGCAATAAGCGTGGCTGGAACTTCATAGCCACGAGGAGGAATCTTTAATTGCTGACCGGGCTTTATAAAATCATTGTTTGAAAGGTCGTTTACATACGTCAAAGTGGCGATTTTTACCCCAAATGCCCAGCCGATACCTGAGAGTGTATCACTGTTTCGCACAGCATAGTAAACAGTTTGAGTTGAATTGTCTGGCAGTGGTTCTGTCCGGGCAGTTATTTGCGTATCTGTCGGCGCAGCGTTGTAAACAAATCCACTCGAGTAAGTAGATGATGTGATAGATTCTTCTACAATCTTCACACTGTTTTCGAGCTGTGGAGTGAAATTATCAAGATCAGAAACAATCGCTAGCTCGATGTTTGGATCAAGATTGTTAATCTGGTGGGTCAAATTGTAAGCCTGAACACGATCATTGATATTCGAAAAAGCGACAATTGCAAACAAAAAGCTAATTACAAGATGAGGCAGTAGTTTATTGCTGATCATTTTTGTAAAGAATGAGCGAATTGTTTTGCGAAGTGTTTCAATTTTTTGAGACAAAAAATAAAGCCCTTTACGTATTTTTTGGACACTTTGCCGCAATTTTACCATAAAGGCTTTGGTTGTCGAGCGAATTTTATTCACCCATTTTAAATTGTTTTCGTCACCCTGATCCCCTTGTGACGATGGTGGTTCTAGGTCTAGTAAAAGAGCCATAATATTTTAAGTCGTTTTTAACAACTCAAAATCCATTCTATCACCAACGCTTATTATGTCAAGAGTAATAGTGAGAGTAATGGCCATGACTGCTTGCTCACTTATATTGTTATCTCGACTCCTCGGTTCGTCGAGGGTGAAGAGATCTTGTTTCTTGTCTAGTAAAAAATTTCTCCAACTATTTGCAGAGCTCATGGGGTCGAGATAACAAGATAAGTGAGCAGTTACAAACGGTCTTGTACCTATAGAACAATACTAGCTTCGAATAAGGTCAAAGAAACAAGTAGTTTTGCTCTACTGTATTTTTACTTTTAGTTCATTGCTAGTGATGGATGTAACAGTAACGCCAGACGGAGCCTGAATGTCTGATGGCGCGACGGTAAGATTTATTACCCCACTTGCATCAGCTTTTTGATTTGAAAGATTTAGAAGAATTGTAAAATCACTGTTTGTGAGAGAGTTGATCTGATCGATAGGTCCTGTACAGACGGCGGCTATACTGATTGGATCAGTCGAAATTATTTTACCCTCACCAGAGGAAATTTTAAATGTATTTAGATTAAATGTCTTTGATGTCTGAATCGGCGAGATCGAGATTGTCACATGGATTTTAGATGAATTATTATTCAGGATAATTAGACCACTCGGGACAGAAAGGGAAATGTCTTTGGTGATTTCTGAGGTCGCTCCGGTAACATCGATTGGCAGGGTGGATAGATACGAAGTAGCTAAAACTGTATTTTGCACACCAGAAATATCCACTGCACCGGGAGTTGATGTTATATTTGAAATATAATAATTATCCTTTGGCACACCATCGACCTGTACTTTTACCCCGACAGTTTTGGTGTTTGACCCCTTGACTATCGATATTTGAGCCTCTACAGAGCCAGGCATTATTGTAATATCACTAATGGTTTGACCTTTGTCATCCAAAATCATCGGGGTCACAGTACTAGAGAAATCCGCATCTTGGCCGTTCAGACTGATAGCTGCGACCGCTTCCGTGATTTCAGATATTATGCTTTTGGCACCTTTTATCCGGACACTATCTGGCTCGAAGACGATATCTCCGGGCACCATACCATCAGCAGCAGAACCTTCGATGCGTTCTGATAATTTTATCGTCTTGGTTTCCAGTGGTTCTAGCGTCACCAAAATAGAAGTGGGTGTTTGGTCGACAATTTGAACACCGGCAATTGAAGCTGAAACATTCACCGGCACCTGATGTGTTCCAGCACTCAACCCCACAAGATTTATTTCAGCAGAAAAAGTCTCTGCTGATAAACGCTGCCAGATAGATGGCTCTGCTAAGATTTTGACAGTAACCTGGTCAGCATCATAAATTGCTACAAGGTTTACGGGGGTGTTTATGGATTTAATAGGTAAGGTGCCGGGGAATTTTGCGATTGTATTTTGACTTGAAGCAACCCAAACCCACAAGACAAAAGCTGCAACCAGACACATCAGTTTGGCCATCCAATTTTTTGTCAAAAAGTTTTTTATATATTTAATCATCACTCGTCTTTCCCTGCTCCAAGAAGCCGTTTCAATTTATTCCGTAACTTATCTTCTGGGATTCGTCGATCAAGTTTTCCACCAATAGCTGTCGAAACGATGCCACTGTCTTCTGAAACCACTATTGCGACCGCGTCGGAATTTTCAGTTATGCCTATCGCTGCCCGATGGCGAGTTCCTAGGTTTCCACCAACCCTTGTCGCGGTGACCGGAAGAATTACTCTAGCGGCAACAATTTTGTCATCAACTATTATAACTGCACCATCATGCAATGGTGACTTGGGGAAAAAAATTGATAGTAAAATATCGGCCGAAACTTCCGAATTGAGTCGATTTCCATTTTCAGCGTACTCTCGCAGCCCTGTCTTTCTCTGCAGCACGATCAATCCACCGGTTTTCGAAGCAGATAGAGAGTAGACAGCTCCGACAACTGCATCGATCACTGCATCCTTGTGCTCTTTGATAAATGACCTATCACCAATAAATTTAGCCCGACCCAGTTTTTCCAACGCGCCACGAAGTTCCGGTTGAAAAACCACAGGAATGGCGACAACAAGAACAGCTCCAACATACTTTAATATCCAGTTCAACAGTACCAGATTAAATAATTGGCCGACTGTCATTAAAATTAAAATGACAAAAAGACCATATAAAATACGTAATGCCCTTGTCTCATAAAGAAATAGATAGATCAGATAAAAGAATACCGCGACGATTAGAACATCGAGAAGTAACAGAGAAGTCGAAGTTGTCTTGAGATTATCAAGAAGATAGTACGACTTATCCGAAATTCCTAAAACTTTTCCGCCAATGTCAGTGCCCACTTTGATTGCTTTGTTTAATTGCTTCCATTATACATCAATTAACGCGTTATGTGCAATTAAATTAACATTTAACTGTTTTTTTATTCTTCGAGCGCGAAGCGAGAAGTT
>PEZW01000004.1:3823-18226 GCA_002773985.1 Candidatus Berkelbacteria bacterium CG10_big_fil_rev_8_21_14_0_10_43_13 | reverse complement strand
GCTTACAGTGCGGGATGACAGAGAGCAGTTATCACAGATCATTCTCCCTCCTTTCGAAAGAGAGTTGGGGGTAAATCCTTATCCGTGTTAATCCGTGTGAAAGGATCCGTGTTCGAATAAACCTTTTTAGGAGTTAATGAAACGGAGCAATTATAACACTCTTGTCAATATCTTTCAAGGATTAGGCCGAAATCTCTCCGGTGGAAAATTTGACTGTTGTTTTGGGTCAGAATTGTGTTATATTCATATTAAATAATAAGTTAGACTAAGGAGATTTATGGAGAACAACACCGACACGATTATCGGTATCAACGTCACGCTCAAAGGAAATCTTCACAACAAAGGCTCGATTCAGGTCAATGGCAATATCGAGGGTGAAGTTCGCAGTGATGAAAATGTTTTGATCGGTGAGACCGCCAAGATCAAGGGGCCGGTCATCGCCAAGAAGATTGAAATCTCAGGCGAGGTCAAGGGCCTGGTTGATGCCTCAGAGAAGCTTGAAATAAACTCAAGCGGCCGCATTTATGGTGATATCAACGCTAAATCTCTGGTGATAAAAGAGGGTGCAATCTTTGTCGGAAAAAGCACTTCTTCCTCCACTCCCGAAAAACAAGGTGAATTGAAAAAGGCACCGACAGAAAAGGATGAGGTACCAAAGACTGAACCCATCGAAAACAAGGACAAATTAGGATTCTTCTCCAAAAAATAGCTAGGCCACTTAATGTATTATTACATTTTTGATCTGAAAAAATGCCGAAAGCATTCTCAGGTGGCCGATATTAAGAACTACTTAGCTAGCCTGGGAATTTCGGGCGAATTTACTTACCCGTCAGCCGCTACCAACATCGAAGAGCTGGTCGATTTGGGTTTGAGTAAAAAATACAACACGATCGTCGGAGTCGGCGGTGATGAAATCGCTGATCGAATTGCATCCAAAATAGTTGGTCACCCCGAAGCGATGGGCTTGATTCCGCTCGAAGCATCGAGCGACCTGACGCATTTAATTGGAACTGCAAATTGGAAGGATGCAGCCGAAAATTTACGCTACCGGCGAATAATAGAAACACGGATTGGCTTGACGGCAAATGGAAGTGGATTTCTGACAAATCTAAATCTCAACCTGAAAAATCCTACTGAAGTGACGTTGGAATTTCGCGATTACCTCGTCCAAGCTCGAGCCATCAGCGTTCTAGTCTCTAATTTTTCCCAGGGTGTAAAAAAGATTGCCCCAGATCACCTCGATATTGTGATGAAAAATGCCGCACCAAAACCGGCTGGTCTTCTGGCGACTTTTTCAAATTTATTTAGTAGTAAAAATGAAAATCTCGGTTATTCGATGTTTCGCGCTCGATCTCTACGAATTTTTACTAATTCGCAGGTAAATCTACTTAGTGGTGGTTACGTTGTCGCCAAAACTCCACAACTGGTCGAAAGTTCAGACGAGGATCTGAGACTTATCGTCGGCAAGAAAACATAAAATTATTACGCGTTATGTGTAATTATTGTTCGAAGCTGAAAACTATCAGCTGAGAACTTAAAAAGCTTATTAAACTTCTCGCTTCCGCTCGAAGAATAAAAAACAGTTAAATGTTATTTTAATTGCACATAACGCGTAAAAATATTTATATTTTGCAGACTCAAGATGAGAAAAAATAAATTTCGATTACTACCACGCATGATTACCGGAATTTTATTTTTCTCTTTTTTGGTTTATTACGCCCTCCTCGTCAATAAAACAACTCCGACAAACCAGGCACTCGATACAAATGATAACGAGATTGTTTCTGTGCCTGAAGTTCTCCAGTCCGAACAAACTGACAATTCAAGTGCTTTGTCAGAGCCAGTCCCGGTTCAACCTGATCCCGTCGAACTACCATCTAAAATTAATCTAGACGTGCCTTTTATGTCCCAAGCACCATTGGCTGTCTGGGATGATTTGCACGAAGACGCCTGTGAAGAAGCTAGCTTTCTCATGGTCAAACATTTTATTGACAAAACAGCGATTTCCTCTCCATCTTCATTTGACGCAGAGATAAATAGTATGATCGATTATGAAGAATCAAGCGGTTATGGTCCGAGCATCACTCTGCAAGATTTGGCTGTAATTGCAAAAACAAAGTACAATCTACTTGGCGAGATTCGCACAGCGACAATCTCAAATCTAAAGACAGAATTAGCCGCCGGACGGCCAATCATCGTCGGTGCTGCCGGTAAGATATTACCCAATCCAAATTTTAGAAATGGCGGACCAAATTACCATATGCTCGTCATCAAGGGCTACAACTCGACGGAGTTCATCACCGACGATCCAGGCACCCGCAAAGGCCACAATTTTGTTTATACATACGATGATTTGATAAACGCAATTCATAATTGGAATCCCGAAAACATTTTGAACGGCACAAGGGAATATTTGGTCTTTCCATAACGATGTGAGCACCATGCTGATCGGCTGTTGACCAATGTTCGGATTTATGCTATTCTCATTGAGAACTTAACGGCAAAAAAGGAGCCAGAAATTAACAAGAAAACGACTTTTCTGCGATCCAACGAGCAGATTCGATTCACACCGATTATCCTGATCGAGGAAAACGGTGAAAATCTAGGTATCAAACCGCTGAGGGAATCCCAGGATATGGCCTATGAAAAAGGCCTTGATTTGGTTGAGATAAATCCGACCAATCGTCCTCCGATTTGTAAAATAATGGACTTTGGTAAATACAAATACGATCTTTCAAAGAAAGACAAGGAAGCCAAGGCCAAGCGTAAAACAACCGAACTGAAAGAGATACGCCTGACTTTCCGCATCGGTGATCATGATATCGATTACAAAGCCAAACAGGCCAGAGAATTCTTTGACGATGGTGATATGGTCAAAGTCTCGATGCGTTTGCGCGGCCGAGAAAACGGGATGGTCGAAACTGCACTGACGGTTTTCACACGATTTGCAGATAAAGCTGACCTAGACTACGAAAACAGACCTCGCAAGATGGGTAATCAGATCGTCGCAATGATGACAGCCAAGAAAAAAATAGAAAAGTAATCCTACAAATTACAAATTTAACACAAACATACAAATCATCGCGGTGAATTATAATTTGTATATTTGTAGAGATATTTGTAATACGTAGAGTTTCGGAGTTATCATGAAAGTCAAAACACACAAAGCGTTGAGCAAGAGAGTCAGAGCCACCAAGACTGGTAAGATTTTACGCGTTCAATCAGCTTCCAGCCACCTCCTGACTCACAAATCTGACCGATCAAAGGTAAAGTTGGCAGTTGCTGGCTGTGATGTCAAAAAAGTTAAACAGCTACTCCCTTATTTGTAAGAATCGAATCGTAGCATAGTAATATTTCGGAGATTCCCATGAGAGTCAAAACTGGTACTGTCCGACACGACAACCACAAAAAAATTATCAAAGCGGCAAAAGGTTATATCGGCCGTCGCAAAAGTGTCTTCAAACTGGCCAAACAAGCGACAATCAAGGCCGGTCAATACGCTTATCGCGATCGTCGCAACAAAAAACGCTCGATGCGAGCGCTTTGGATTATCCGACTAAACGCCGCCGTTCGCGCTGAGGGGATGACTTATTCTCAGTTTATCAAAAAATTAACTGAAAAAAATATCACTATCAACCGAAAAATTCTTTCTGACCTTGCCCTCAAGGAACCAACGGCCTTCGCCGCAGTTGTCGCCAAAGTCAAGTAACTATTTTCTGACTCAACTTTAAAAAAAATCCACTCTATGCGGATTTTTTTTATACAGTGTAGCAACATTACATAATTGTCATCCTGAGCCGATGTAATTTGAAGGCGAAGGATCTCGGAGGATTGTTTAAAGATTGTCAAACAGATTCTTCGTTGCCTCAGAATGACACTTCGATTCGAATTGAGTAACAGCGGTTCAGTGTAAGAAATTCAAGTTGCGACTTCAAAAAAGAAAATACTTAGGCCAGCAACTATCAAAACGTCTGGGGCATTGAATATCGGAATAGTTAACAAGTGGATATAGTCTATCGAGCCTCCATGAATAAGACGGTCAATAATATTTGTGATCGCTCCTGACATCACAAATATCAAAGCAAGTGGAGAAATATAGCGACGTTTGACATAAATCAGAATAGTTACAATCAAGATCAAGCTAACTACAATTGCCAGGATATTTGTGCCAAAATTGCCGAAGGCAAAAGATTTGTTGACAATATAAGCGAGATCGCTCGAAATAACAGTATAATGGGCTATTTCAAGAATAGTGATAAGAACAAGAATAGAAAAAAGTGTTTCTAGTTTTTGGCTTACTTTTTCTGGCATTTTGAACACAAATCAATAGATGGCATCACTTCGAGAAGCTCGCGGTCAATTTCGACTGAACATTTCCGGCACTGACCATAATCACCGGTTTCAATCGATTTTAATGCAATATTGACTTCATCCAGTGACTGTTTGAGACTGTCTTCGACTGACAAGTTTTTCTCATAATCAACTATCTCTTGGGTATTGTCCTCGTCCCGATCGCCATAATCAGGATATTTCTTCAGTTTAGATATTTCAGACATGAGCCGTTCCTTCTCACTCTCAAGTTTTTCTTTTTGAGTTTTGAGAAATTCTTCTGGTAATGACATTACTTTTTCCTTTCAGAAATCACAGCCCTCATTATAATAATCAGCGCGATAATAGCAAGGGCAGCACTCGTTATTTGACTCAAATTTAAATGCCAAAAAATAATTTTTTCGTCACGCCAGAAATCTATCACAAAACGACCAACCCCATAAAGAAAAACGCACAACCAGACGATCATACCGTCAATTCTGTGTTTGGTGCGACGATAAATTCGATACAAGATCAGCGCGACGATCGCAACCCAGATGCCTTCAAACGCATTGATCGGCAAAACACCATCGATCGCAAATCGGCTAGTGGAAGCAATTCCAGCGTACTCTCCAGCCATCAGATTGCCAAGTCGACCAAGAATCATCCCTGCTACAAAACCGATGGAGAGCAGATCAAACCACTTTGCCACCGGCTGTTTTTGAAATTTCCAAAGGAGGTAAAAGGCAATGGCTGCCGGGATAAAACCGCCAAATGAGACGAGACCGCCGTTTTGGAGATAGAAGATCTGAGATGTTGAACTAAATTGGTCACGATAAAGAAAGAAATAAGTCAATCTAGCACCGATAATTCCGATCAAAATTGCCCAGACAATATTATCAAAGAGAAATGTCCGATCAAGTTGTTCAGCTCGTGCTAATCTATTTACAATAACTGCACACAAAATTATGCCCAAAACCGCCAGGATGCCATGGGTGTAAAAAGTTAAACCGCCGATTTTAAACAAAATTGGATGCACAATACCCTAATTTTTAATTTTTAATTTTTAATTTCCAATTTCTAGTTTCTAGTTTCTGGTTTCCCTAACTCCTAACTTCTAACTTCTAACTTCTAACTCCTAACTCCTAACTCCTAACTCCTAACTCCTAACACTATTATCTCCGCTGTTGACGTAAACTGTCAACCCTTGCTAAAATTAGGCAATGGATGAAAAGGAAGCAGAGAAAATAGATACCAATGGAGAACAGCTTGGTAATCTAGAAATTGACTCAAACCCAGCGCGTGATTTCTGGGAGTTTTTTATTGATTTATTCAAGACTGGTGTCATTGTTTTTATTATCGCCTTTACCTTGCGATATTTCGTCGTCCAACCGTACATAGTTGACGGCGAATCGATGATGCCAAACTACCAAAACCGCGAATATCTTTTGGCTGAAAAAGTTTCATATTACAAGGGCAGCCCGAAACGTGGCGATGTTGTCATCTTCAAATATCCGAAAAACCCAAGTGTCAATTATATTAAAAGAATTATTGGCTTGCCTGGTGAAAAGGTTGAGATCGAAGATAACACTGTTATAATTTTCAATTCGAAACATGCTACAGGAACTGTTCTCTCAGAGGAATATATTCCAAAATCAACACTGACACAGACTCCAAACAACAGTCTCCTAAGCATGACTCTAAAGGATAACGAGTATTTTGTTCTCGGTGACAACCGCGAACATTCTTCTGATTCACGTGAATGGGGTGTTTTACCATTTGCCAATATCTTGGGCCGATCATGGCTGACTCTGACACCATTTAGCTTGGCCGGTTTTCATAGTAGAATTACATATCCAAATCTGTCAAAGAGTATTTCCAGTCCACTGGCTATAATGGAAACTAAATTATAACTACTCACTCATCCTATTATTGTCATCCTCGGGTTCAACGGTGAAGCTTGAGAGAGAAGCCCGGGGATCCATTAAAAGTTTGTGCTGCCTAGATTCTCATTCGAGTCTGAGCCTGAGGGCTCATCCCTCAGAGTCGATGACCCGCCGGAGTTTATCCCGTACTCTGATACGGGGCGGGAATGACAGAGACGAGTGAGCAGTTACACTAGATCAAGTCGATAAAAATCGGCGTCCCGTTCATCGGGTAAGTATCCCTAATTCTGTTCTCTAAATATCTAATCTGCGTATAATGCGGAGTTTTTTTGTGAGAGACTTTGGCCTCGAAAACTGGTGGGGTGGTGCTTTTTTGACTCAGGCTTTTTATTCCTTCGAGCTGAAAATTGGAGTTCTTGGCATCTGTTAAAATTTCATCGAGATCGGGCTGCGGAATTAAAGTGCGACGGTTCATATCAGTCACGACCACCAGATCAAGTAGTTTTTTCAGATTGGTTTCATCCTGTGCCGAAACAAATACCACCGGAAGCCAGGGGACAAAATTTAATTTGATTTTCAGTGCACTGAGTGTCCGCGCGACGAAATCTTCATCTGAGATTTGGTCAATTTTATTGACTGCCAGCACTATTCCCTTACCCCACTCCTTCGCCTTGCCAAGAATATTAGCGTCAAGAGCAACTAATTCTTCCTTGGCATCGATGACTAGGACGGCCACATCTGATTTGCGAAGAGACTGCTCGGTTCGTAAAAAACTGTATGATTCAATCGTGTCACGACCAAGTTTGCCTGGTCGACGTATTCCGGCTGTGTCGGCGATCATAAGCTTTTTGTTTTTATGAAAAAATATCACATCGACAACATCGCGGGTTGTCCCGGGAACATCTGAAACTATGGCTCTCTTCGCTCCGATAATTGAATTTAACAGAGTCGATTTTCCAACATTCGGCCGTCCAATAATCGCCAGATTTATATCCACTTTTTCACCTTCACTCCCACACCTGGTGTGGGAGTCAGGGGTTGCGGCTAGCTTTTTGGCAATTTCGTCGAGTAGGTCGCCGGAGTTTGAGCCAGAGATGGCCGAGACAGGAACGATTGGAAAACTGCCAAGTCGAGCGAAAGTATCAATCTTGTCCTGACGACCGATATTGTCAGCCTTGTTTACAACCAAAATCACCGGTTTTTCTGATTTGCGAAGCACTCTAGCGATGCGTTTGTCAGCATCATTGTCGACCTCGGTCCAGTCGACAACAAACAAGATCAGGTCTGCCTCGGCTTGAGCCGCCTCGATATTTTGCTGGGTCAAGAGACTTAGTTCTGTTTTATCTGACTGTCCCGAGGTATGTCGGGGGGATTCGACACCAGCAACATCGATCAAATCAAATTCAGTCCCCTGCCAATTTACTCGTGCAAAAAGACGATCCCTGGTCGTCCCAGGAATGGGTGTCTCGATGGCGATGCGCTTACCAGCCAGTCGATTGAAGAGTGTCGACTTGCCAACATTTGGTCGCCCGATCAAGGCTACAGTTTTTAGATTTTCTTTTTCCATGTCCGATTATAGTAACACAAAATATTAATTTCGGCAACATGTCTACACACTTAACTTGTGCTAAGATTGGCTTATGATTGTAAATGTTATCCCTGAGATTAAAACTTGGTCTGACATAGAGGTTTTTTCCTATTCTGTGCCAGCTGATTTGACGAACAAAATTAAAATCGGAGCGCTGGTTGAAATTCCACTCGGTCGTAATAAAATCCGTGGCGTTGTGGAAAGCCTGAAAAACAGCAACGACAAAACTCTTTATAAAATGAAAAATATCATTTCTGTGATAGACGATTTTGTACTGCCAGAAATATATTTTGATGTTGTCAAGTGGATTTCAGAGTATTATCTCTGTTCACTTGGCGATGCCCTGTCTCTTTTTTTGCCACCAGCCGTCAAGCGACCAAAAGCAGGAATTAGGGATAAGGAATTAGGGATTAGGGAATCGCAAAATATTAAACTGACGAAAGAACAGCAGCTAGTTTTTGAAAAGCTTAAACTCAATTTGACCGCGAAAAACAAGAATCCGGCGTTGATACATGGCGTGACCGGTTCGGGCAAAACCGAAATCTATATCAAATTAACCGAAGAAGCCCTTGCATTGGGCAAGAGTGTAATTATATTAGTGCCCGAAATTATGCTGACTCCACAAACAGTCGAGCGATTTGAAGAAATTTTTGGCGATAAAATAGCACTGAGGCACTCGAAATTGTCACGCTCGGAAAAATATCATACTTTTTATGATTTTTATACCGGTTCAAAGCCGATTCTTATCGGTCCGAGATCTGCCCTTCTCATTCCGAGTAAAAATCTCGGATTAATCATCGTTGATGAAGAGCAAGAGGACTCCTATAAGCAAGATCTGTCACCACGCTATCATGCGGTTGAATTAGCTAAATTTATCGCCCAGAGCCTCAAATCTCTTTTGGTTGTCGGCTCGGCGACTCCGAGAATAAAGACCTATTATCAAGCGCAAAATGGCATAGTTGATTTGCATGAACTCAGTCTTCGCCACAACAAAGACAAACTGCCTCATGCTGAAATTGTCGATCTAAAAGACGAGATCAGGGCAGAAAACTTTTCACCAATTTCTCGAAAATTAAAAGAAGAGATGGACAGGGTCTTACTAAATAAGGATCAGGTTTTGCTTTTTTTAAACCGCCGTGGAAATGCCACATTCGTCGCCTGCCGAGATTGCGGCCATGTCATACTTTGTCATAATTGCTCGATTCCGATGGTTTATCATTTAAATGAGACTGAACATTTTCTCAACTGCCATCATTGTGATCGTCGCGAAGCAGTACCAACACATTGTCCTGAGTGTCACAGCCAGAGAATTAAATATTTTGGCTCTGGTATTGATAAAATAGAAACAGAAATTCGCAGTCTCTATCCAGACAAACGGATTTCAAAAGTCGACTCCAAAACAATCAGAACGAAGTCTGACTATACAAAATTCTTTCAGAAATTTAAGAAAGGTGAGATTGATATTGTAATTGGAACTCAAATGATTGCCAAAGGACTCGATATCCCAAATGTTGATTTGGTCGGTATTATCTCCGCCGACACTGGACTTCACCTGCCTCATTATCGCGCTAGTGAAAAATCTTTTGAACTGCTGACTCAGGTTTCTGGCCGAAGTGGTCGAGCAGACAAAATCGGCCAAACGATCATTCAAACTTATTGGCCAGAATCTGCCCCCGTTGTCGCTGCCAAAGATCACGATTATAAATCTTTTTATCAAAGTGAGATCTCTGAGCGCCAAAAATTTAATTATCCACCATTTTGTTATTTGGTTCGTGTCATTGCCGAGGATGCTGACGAGGACAAAGCAAAAAAAGAAATAATGAAATTAAGCGAGAAACTAAAACAAAACAACCTCGAATTTATTGGACCAGGAGTCTGTTTTTATTCAAGGCTACACAACAAATACCGCTATCATTTAATAATAAAAATGGACAAATATCCAAATGAAAAAATTGTGGCAATGGCCAAAGCTAATCGTCACCTAATATGGGACGCAGAGCCGACAAATCTGCTATAATGTAAAAGGATTTAGGATTTAGGATTAAGCAATGAAGCAATCGAACAATCAAACAATTTTAGTCACTGGCGGCGCTGGGTATATCGGCAGTCTGACAGTCAAGCAGCTATGCGATGATGGCTACGATGTCGTTGTTTTGGATTCTCTAGAAAACGGCCACCGTGAAGCAGTCGACCCGCGAGCTCAACTTGAAATCGTTGATTTAGCCGACCTTGATCAGACAGAAAAGGTTTTTGAAAAACACAAAATTGAGGCTGTAATTGATTTTGCTGCCTATCTGGCTGTCGGCGAATCAATGGAAAATCCTGAAAAATATATTAGAAACAATGTTATTAACTTTATCAAGTTATTACATTGTATGAAAAGGTATGATGTTAGAAATATTATCAAGTCGTCAACAGCATCAACCTATGGCAATCCTAAAAAAGAAAGCGATTTTCCGCTCATAGAGAGCTATCAAGAAAATTATCAACCAAGCCACTCCGCTTTACTGCCTGGAAAATGGAAGGATAAAGAATTGGAGGGTGAGGAATTCTTTCAAGAAATAATTACTTACTATGATTTTTTTTACAAATCAATTCCTGATTTTGCATTATCACAGGCGGACATAACTAAATTGCGCATACCAACCTCAGTCTATGGTTTAACTAAATTACTTGACGAAATCATACTCGAGAAGTATAATCGCATCTTGGGAATCAACTGGGTCGCGCTTCGCTATTTCAATGTCTGTGGTGCAAGTCTCGATGGCAAAATGGGCGAAGATAAACCAAAACCAACTACACTGATGACTTTGGCGATTTGGAGTCTGCTTGATAAAATCGACAAACTTCAGGTTTTCGGAAATGATTATCCGACCAAAGACGGTACCGGTATTCGTGACTATGTTCATCCTCTTGACCTTGCCACTGGTCATATCTCAGCCTTAGAATACTTACTTGACGGCAACAAATCAGCTGTGTTTAATCTTGGTAATGGTACCGGCTACTCTGTCTTTGAGGTTATCAAAGCGGTGGAGATTGCGAGCCACAAAAAAGTTAAATACGAGATAAAATCGCGACGATCAGGTGATCCGGCAATTTCCTTCTGTGATCCGCGTAAGGCAAAAAACATTCTGGGGTGGAGGGCAAAGTACAATCTGACAGATATGGCAGAAACCGCCTGGAAATGGCACAGCAAACACCCAGAGGGATACAACGGTGGTTAAAAGTTTAAGGTTAAAAGTCAAAAGTAATCCTTTGATTTTGAGTGAAGCTTGTTAAATTTTGAGGGTTTGCAAGCGCATGTGGCTCCCGAGAGCGCCCTCAAAATTTAATAAGCGAGCGAACAAATGAGACTCGTTATTCGAAAAACTGATGATCCGATTCTCCGACAACCGACTGAGGAAGTTGCCGCTTTTGATATGGAACTGCAGAAACTGATCGATGATATGATCGAGACGATGCGCACTGACAACGGCATCGGTCTAGCTGCCCCGCAGATTGGCGTCTCCAAGAAAATATTTATTTGCGAGTTTGCCGGCGACAAGGAAGCGGAAATTCCCGAAGTTCCACTCACAGTTATGGTTAATCCGAAAATTACTCACTATTCCAAGGAACAGCGTCGCATGGTCGAAGGCTGTTTATCTTTTCCCGGACTTGAAATATTGGTTAAGCGTCCAAGCAAAATTACTATCGAAGGGTATGATCGCTACGGCAAGAAAATAAAAATTGACGCTGACGGGCTCTACTCGCGTGTCATGCAACATGAAAACGATCATCTAAATTCGACTTTGCTGATCGACCACATCAAAGAAGTAAATGCCGTCTTTATTGGTACCGGTTCACTCGGTGTGCCGACACTCGAGGCGATGGCGACAGATCCTCAGTACAAGATCAAACTCGTTGTCACCTCTGACTTCACGGCGACCAGTCGAAAAGTTAAGCTAAATCTCGTCGAAGAAATTGCCAAAAAATACAAATTACCAATTCTGAAAACAAAAAATATCAACGCTCCCGATGTTATCGCCAAAATAAAAAAAGCCAATCCAGAAGTAGTTGTTATGGCTGATTTCGGTCAGATAATTAAGTCGGATCTGCTAAATTTACCAAAATACGGTGTCGTCAACATCCACCCTTCACTCTTACCTCGTCATCGCGGCGCTTCTCCTATCCAACAAACTATCCTTGACGGCGACAAGATGACAGGAGTCACTTTGATCGTCGCTGGCGAAAAGATGGATGCAGGACCGATCATTTCACAGGTTAGCTTCAAACTGACTGGCTCGGAAACGTCGACAATTCTCAAGGACTACGCCGCCAACGCAGGGGCTTCGCTTCTCCTGAACTCACTCCCTTATTATTTGGCTGGTGATCTAAAACCCTTTGATCAAAAAGAAGCAAAGGCCACCTATACGCGTTTGTTTAAATACGAGGATGGTTTAGTCGATAGTGAGACTGATGCCGCAACTGTTGAGCGCAAAATTCGCGCCTTTGATGACTGGCCAAAGGTTCATACAAAGATTAAAAATCTTGATGTCCAAATATTGGCCGCTCATTTCGACCCAGAACACAACCTAATCATCGACCGCGTCAAACCGGCGGGGAAAACAGAGATGACTTATGCCGATTTTCAGCGCGGCTATCACTCCGAATTGACTTTCAAGGCATAATTTGGTATTTTATAGTTTGTTATCGAGGTTAAATTCTCCAATTTGCAAAAATCTAAAGTAATACAGGAATCACACAAATGCTAGTAATTCGGTTGACCAGAGTCGGCAAGAAAAACAGTCCGGCCTATCGCGTCGTTGTCGCGGACAAAAGAAAAGCTGTTAAGCGAAAATTTATCGAAATTATCGGTAATTACAATCCAGCAATTAACCCCAAAACTCTTGTTATCGACAAAGAGCGGGCCTTGTTTTGGATTGGTCAAGGCGCTCAGCCATCGGAAACTGTCAACAATCTGATGGTTCGTCTCGAGATTTTGCCAAAAAAGAATTTGATTAAAAATGTTTATGGCAAGCCAACCAAGAAAAAAGACAAGGGCAAAGAGCCGGTCAAGGAAGTGGCCGCCGAAAAGTCAGAGGAGCCAGCCGAAACAGAAGAAACGGTAGAATCAACGCCTGAGACGAATGAAGATGCGACCGAGGCACCGGCCGAAGAAGTTGTCGCAGACGCTACCGAAATACAATCAGAAACCGAAGAAGCTACACCAGCCGAGGAATCAGAAGAAAAATAATGCATAATTACCAGTGTTGTACTATTCGGCGCTTGGTGTCATTCTGAGGCAACGAAGAATCTCTTAGATCCTTCGCCTCCAAGCTAGATCGGCTCAGGATGACAATCATACAGAGGTAGAATTACAAACATTTACACTTAATTAGAGTATTGAAAGGACCACAATGGCAGAAGCAGATGAAAAGTTTATCGAGGATCTTGTAAAATCCATAGTTGACAATCCCGCTGATGTAAAAACTGATCGAACAATCGACGAACGCGGTGTCTTGATCCAACTCTATGTTAATCCCGAAGATATGGGCAAAATTATCGGTAAGGAAGGCAAAACTGCCAAAGCAATTCGCACTCTTCTTCGCGTTTTCGGTGCCAAGAATGATGCCAGACTAAATCTGAAAATTGTTGAGCCGGAGGGCTCACGCTACGCCGAAGAGCGCAGTGAAAATCATGGTCATGACGACCATGACCACAGTGATCACGATCATGACAGCCAGAAGGAAGATGCAAACGATGATAATGATTCTAGCTCGTCAGACGACTCGTCCAAGAGTGATATCCTAGACGATGTCCCAAGTGATGTTCTAGCTTAATAAAACGGATAGAAATTCCACATAGTTAATAAAGAGACCGCCGCAGCTCTAGTGTTTGGCGGTTTCTTTATTTGTATAATTTGTAATCAATTTGTAGTTTTGTAAATTTTTTGGAGACTTTCATGAAATTTGACATCATAACTTTATTTCCCGAAATGTTTCAAGGACCTCTCTCTGAGAGTATTATTAAACGTGCTCGGGAAAAAGAATTGATCGAAATAAATTATCACAATTTACGTGGCTTTGCTCTAGATAAACACAAAACCGTCGACGACACACCGTATGGAGGCGGCAAAGGAATGTTGCTAAAAGTTGATGTGGTTGACCGAGCAATTAGGTCGATCGAGTTGCAAGTACCGAGTACCGAGTACCGAGTAAGAAAAATCTTATTGACACCACAAGGGATTAGGCTAAATCAAGACAAAGTTCAGCAATTAGCTCGAGATTATGACAATTTAATTTTGATCTGCGGGCATTATGAAGGATTTGACGAGAGAATTAGAGAACATCTGATCGACGAGGAAATCTCGATCGGCGATTTCGTTCTGACCGGCGGCGAACTACCGGCGATGATTCTGGTCGACGCGGTTTCCAGAATGGTTCCCGGTGTTTTATCTAAAGGCTCATCAAATGAAGAATCATTTATGCAAAAAGATTCCAACGGAAAATACTTAAAAGAATATCCTCAATATACAAAGCCGGACAATTATAATGACTGGAGTGTCCCAGAGATTCTCAAATCCGGCGACCACAAAAAAATCGCCAACTGGCGAAATAATATGCGAAAATATTAATTGTTTCG
>PEZW01000004.1:0-3785 GCA_002773985.1 Candidatus Berkelbacteria bacterium CG10_big_fil_rev_8_21_14_0_10_43_13 | reverse complement strand
GGGCTAGCCCCGACCCGCCACCTCGGCAGGAGTGCGACCGCCGTTAGGCGGAAGTTGGAACGCGTGGATCTGGCATCTCGACGACGACCAGAACTTCAACCCCCTCAGGGTAGTTGTTCAGGTGTCGCAGTGCCCTCTCGATCCTGTGTCTGCCAGCGAATTCGACCGGCTGCTTCCCGACCTCCTCGACCGAGATCGAGATGATCTTCCAGTGACCGTAGAAGTTCCTGGCGAAATCGAGTTGTTTCGCCGCTTCAGCCGCCGGGATGAACAGATCCCATTCGGGATCATCGCCGACCACCTTGAGGTCTCCAATCGGGTCAGCCTTCATGTCCTCAGGCTTACAGACATCAGCGATTGCCATTGCGCAATACCACCCTTGGTTTGGATTCTGCCCTCGTTCACCCTTGATCGGGAGCAGGTTAATAGATACCATAGCATTTATTCGATAATTGTGCAATAATCCGACTGTGAATAAGTTTAAAATCAAAACTGAATTCAAACCGGCCGGTGATCAGCCTGAAGCGATCGCTCACCTTTTTGGTAATATCGAAAACAGGGTCAAACATCAGACGCTCTGGGGAGTGACCGGCTCGGGCAAGACTTTTACCATGGCCAATGTGATTGAAAAGGTCCAAAAACCGACGCTGATTATCGCTCACAACAAAACCCTCGCCGCCCAGCTAGCCGATGAATTTCGGAGTTACTTTCCAGACAATGCCGTCCATTATTTTGTCTCATATTATGATTATTATCAGCCGGAAGCCTATATCCCCCACTCCGACACTTACATCGAAAAAGACTCGTCGATCAACGAGGAAATCGATCGCCTTCGTCACGCCGCCACCCACGCCCTTCTGACGAGAAGTGATGTCATCATCGTCGCCTCAGTCTCCTGTATTTATGGTCTTGGTTCGCCGGAATTTTACAGACAAAATAATTTTTATTTTAAGGTCGGTGAAAAGATAAACAGAAATGATTTTTTGCGCAATCTTGATACTCTGCACTATGAGCGAAATGATATCGAAATCAAGCGCGGTACTTATCGAATCAAGGGCGATATCTTGGAAATTTTACCGGCTTATGCCAACAACTCCATCCGAATCGATTTTTTTGGCGATACTGTTGACAAAATTGCCGAAACTGATTGGATCACTGGCAAAAAACTATCTGATCTCTCCGATTTCGAAGTCTTTCCCGCCACTCACTTCATGACACCGCCCGAAGCTCAGGAAAACGCTATCGAAGCGATCAAAAAAGATTTAGAAATTCAGATTGCGAAATTTAACGCTGAAAACAAACCGCTCGAAGCAGAACGAATCGCTCAGCGAACAAACTTTGATATCGAAATGATCTCAGAGACAGGCAGTTGTTCTGGTATAGAAAACTATTCGCGCTATTTTGACGGCCGCTCAGTAGGTGACTCGCCGACAACCCTAATGGATTATTTCCCCAAAGACTTTATTCTCTTCGTCGATGAATCTCACATGACTGTGCCACAAATTCGCGGGATGTTCGCCGGCGATTTATCCAGAAAAGAAAAGCTGGTTGATTATGGATTTCGTCTGCCATCAGCTTATGACAACAGACCACTTCGATACACAGAGTTTTATAAAAAAATCGACCAAGTTGTCTTTGTTTCAGCTACACCGGCACCATACGAGATCGATATGAGCACGACGCGCAACTCTGTCGTCCGTGCCACTTCACCTGTCATTCCCGCGAAGGTCTTCGATTTCACTCAGACCATGAGCGACAGTCGAATGGCAGGAATCTTGCGAAACGAGACCTCGGATCAAGTCCGGGGTGACGAATTAAATGGTTTAATTCGTCAATTTGTCCGCCCTACCGGTCTTTGCGATCCGACGACAGAGATAAAGCCGACGAAAGGTCAGATCGATGATCTGATGAATGAAATTGAGAAGAGAATTGCAAATGGTCAGAGGACATTGGTGACGACATTGACCAAAAAAATTGCCGAGGAGTTGACTGATTTTCTAGCCGAACGAGATATAAAAGTGGCATATATTCACTCCGACGTTCCGACCTTGGAAAGGCTGGAAATATTGCATAAACTCAGACTGGGAAAATTTGATGTACTTGTAGGAATTAATTTACTCCGTGAGGGACTCGATCTGCCGGAAGTTTCACTTGTTGCTATTCTTGACGCCGACAAAGAAGGCTTTCTTCGAAGCAAAACTGCGCTAATTCAAACAATGGGACGTGCGGCTCGCCACGCCGAAGGTCATGTCATCCTTTATGCGGACACGATCACCGGATCAATCAAAGGGGCAATTGACGAGACAAACGAGCGTCGAAAAATTCAAGTCGAGTATAACAAAGACCACGGGATCATCCCCGCAACAATCGAGAAATCGGTCGCTCCAGAGATAATTGAGACTGAAAATGAACTCGCCGCGATCGATCATGACTTTCAAAAACTTTCGACAAAAGAAAAACGTCATGTCATACAAAGCATGAAAGACACCATGCTAGAGGCTGCAGAAAACTTACAGTTTGAAAGGGCGGCCGAACTACGCGATCAGATCGTCATCATGGAGAGCAGAATAAAAAAACGCTAAGCCGCCACAGCTGGGGGTGAGACCGGAGGAGGTACAGTTGGCGGTTGAACTGATACCGGTGGAACTGGCACAAGTGGAGTTGAAGGCACGACAGTGCCCCTCTCGAGTTCAATTCTCTTGCTTAAAACATTTAAGTCTTCATTTGCTGAGATCATCTCAGGTACTGGTTGACGATAACCCGTTTTTGCGGCCAGCATCTTGTAGTCACCTCTGGATAGTAAAGCTTGAAAATGACCCTCCTTGTCTGTGACAGCAGTTTTGATTATTTTTTTGCCATCTTTATCCATAATCCGAATCAAGGTCAATGGGACGCCTTTTGTGTCTGCTTTATCTATCACGTCTCCAAAAGGTGAAACTTTTTTACCAGATCGCAGATTAAAATACCATAGAAAAGGATAAGCCACCGCGATAACGATGTTTACGATGCTTTCTGGATGAGCTATCAGTCCGGAAATTGCGATATATGAACCAAAAGTTAAACATGCGAACGAGAAATATTTCATCGTTTTCTCCAGTTTGTCTGATCGGTACTGTGTCGTCGCTTTTTGTTCGACCACTTCTGTGTTCATTGCCAAAACAATATTCGGTGCGACGAGACTATTAGAAACATCAGCGACATTTATAATTCCATTTACTTGATATGAATTCGAGTCAGAAGAAATATTGTACATATCTTTGTGAATATCGAGTGCGTAGCGACCAAGTGGGGCGATAAAGGCATATTCGCCATCAGCATCTGAGTACATTGTTTGAACTATCTTCCGCTCTTCACTACCAGAGATCGTCTTTTCAAGTTTGACTAAATCAATTCGGACTTGCGGTATTGCAACACCTGTTCCACTCTCGATGACTTTACCCCAACCTTGCTTCTTTTTCCTTGGCCTGATAATCGACAGGAGAAAGAAAAGGATTGATCTCAGAAACTCCGGAAAACTTAAAAGTGAAAGTGTGCTGGCAATCGGCGCCACGACCGCAGCCACAGTAGCAACAACTAGAGAGGTCGCTGCAGAGGCTGAAGCCGTTTGGGCGGGTTTTTCTGTTAATTGTGTCCAGACTTTTCCAAGTGGAGTGTTGCTTTGAACTGATTGAAAAACTGTTGTCGGGGTAGTCTCACTAGGCGGCGTCTGAAGCGTAGCTTGCAAGCCAAAACCTGTGGCAACGTTGTCACCGTTTTCAGCTTTTACCTTGTAGGTGTAGGTGGTT
>PEZW01000016.1:7691-24689 GCA_002773985.1 Candidatus Berkelbacteria bacterium CG10_big_fil_rev_8_21_14_0_10_43_13 | reverse complement strand
AAGATCAAAAACATCTACAGATTTATCCAACAAAGCTAACTGCACTTTTATTTTGGAACTACTGCACTTTTATTTTGGAGATGACAGCATTTTTGTTTGTAGGGCGGGTTGAGGTAGCCTAACTTTCCTAGCTATGTAATTCTTGTGGAATATTTTTTATCTATATAATCAAAAGCTTTTCGATACTTAAATCTCTGTCCAAGATTGAAATTGTATGCCGAGCGTAGATTGTTGACTGAGTGAAAGAGAATGCTGATCCCTTTGATAGTGCGGAGATGGTCGCCAATTTTGATATGTTCCCACAGATAACGATTGACAATTCCGGCTTTCAGATATTTGCGGTATTCTTTTTCGACTAAATCAGAATAATTACAGTTATCAATTATTGATTTTGCGGCGAGATAACCTGATCTAAAAGCTGTTCGCATACCAAAGCCGGCTAAAAAGTCTTGAAGACCAGCGGCTTCACCGACGTATCGACTTTTTTCTTTTTGCCAGACGTTGTTAATTGTAAAATAGCCGACACCGCCGACAGATTTCGCGTTGGTGATTTCAAGATTATATTTTTTTACAAAATATGTTTTAGTTTTGTTAAAACAATCTGTCAGTGTTTCTGTCTCATTGAATACGCAACTACACAGACAAGCATACCCATCGACGACCAAAAGATATGAATAGCCCTTGTGTGCAAACTCGTCGTTGACTATCGCGATAGCAGTATTAGCCATTTTGGTTTTGAAAATTATTCCTTTGTCAGCGACCGTCAGACGGGCCGGATTCGGACCTGTCGCCACAATATCGGCCTCATCTGGTTTAAAAATTGAATTAAAATAAATTTTAACACCAGCACTAAGCGCCTGCTTCTTCAGACCTTGATCCAAACTGTTCTGGCTATCGCCCCGCTTAACGAGATAGAAAAGGGGACGGTCAAAATCAAATTTTTCATCAATTTTGGTATTCGTGACGGTGACGTTGGAGAACGGAGTGCAATCAAAATTTGTTTCGATGTTCATCTCTTTCAATTCTTGAATCACATCGTTTTTCTTGGTCCAATTTTCTATTCCCTGCATATCGCCATGAAAACGTTGTCCGCAATCGGCTCTTTTCTCAAAAACCTCGACATTGTATCCTGATTTTGCAAGATTAATTGCCGCTGTTAGACCGGAGATGCCGGCGCCAAGTACTTTAATGTTGGATTTTTGACTCATATATCAATTTATTAATTGATAAAGCATAAAGGCGGCGACGGTACTTGTGTCTTTGATCGTGCCGTCAGCAATTTTTTCCTCGATTTCAGTTTCAGTCAAAATTAGTGTTTCCATATCAGATTCAGACTGTTCTCGTTGGTGATTCGAGACCTTGCCGTCTTCTGCCAAGAAAATATAGCAGCCCTGAGTGTGGTGACCATTCGCTAACCAGTGATGGCCTAGTAGTGTCATCTTAGCGTCAGAAATCCCGACTTCTTCGAGTAGTTCTCTGGTGGCAGCCTGTTCTGGCGTTTCATTGGCATCTACTTCAATTCCGCCCTCGATGAATTCTAGTGACCGACTCATGATAGGATAACGGTCCTGATCAACAAGATAAAATTTGTCGCCATTTTTTGGAATAACGAGTACAAAATCATTCTTTTCGATCAATGTGTATGTCCCGACAAAATTACCCGATTTCTCGACCTTATCTTTACGAACTTTTATTCGTTCATCACTATATACGTATTCTTTGGAGATAGTTTTCCAGGAAAACTGTCTCTCGGAATCATTCTTTTTGATCATTTTTTTTTCTCAGAACCAGCCGAGACTTTGACCTTAGCCGGACGGATGACGTTGCTGTTTAGTTTATATCCGGATTGAATTTCCTCGACGATCTCACTTTCTGGCTTCTCGGAGGAAATTGATTCTATTGCTTCGTGGAGATTGTGATCAAATTGGTTGCCAATAGTTGGAATTTTTTCCAAGCCGACCGAGGTTAAAATTGACTCAAGCTGTTTCTCAATCTGTTTGATACCACTGACCCAATTGTCATTTTCTATTTCAACTGGAATATGTTTGGCTGCAAGTTGAAAGTTGTCAAGAACGGGCAAAATTTCCAGTAGAACATCAGCCTTGGTTATCTCGGCTAATTTTTGTCGGTCGAGTTCGGTAGCTCGGCGGAAATTAGTAAAATCAGCCTGAGTTCTCTGCCAACCGGCAGTTAGTTCAGCGATTTTTTGTTCAAGTTCAATATTTGGATCTAGTTTTCTCTGTTTTTTTTCTTTTGGCATAGTTAAAATTTCTAATTAATCTAATTGTTCTAATTATCCTAAATAAATCTCAACCCCAAATGACTCAAAGAACGTTTTTAAATTGGAAATTAAGATTTAGAAATTATTCACTGTATGTTACTATAATAGCAGAGAGATGCGCAAATTTAAACCGTTCTGGGGAGGGTGGTTTGAAGCAATATTTGGCGCGAAAATTTGCTGACACTTATCGACCTTATAGAATTTTTACCATTCTAGCTCTTTTCTTTTTGATTGGAATTTTTCTGGCCTCATTTCTTGATTTTGATTTCACTAGAATTTGGCCAGTCTTGATATTGGTCTATCTGTGTCTGTTATTTTCTAGTTTTATCAATTTTTTGCTTAAAAATTTTTTCCTAACGTTGATCTCTTTTTCGTTTATTACTTTTTTTCTCGGAGTTAATACTTATTCATACTTTTCGTTTCGATCTAATGTTGTTTTGCCCTTCAATTCCAATGTCGATATCACTGGTCGAATAGTAGCGCGGCCACAAATTGATGCGACAAAGCAGAAACTGATCGTTGAGTATTATCTGTCTGATCAGGACAAAAATGCTCGCGTCCTAGTTAGTGCACCAAGGTTTCCGCTATATAAGTATGACGATGTCATACAAGTTAGTGGCGTCGTTGCTGAACCACCAATTTTTAGCGATTTCAATTACCATGACTATCTGAAACGTTATTTAGTTTTTGGTTTGATCAATCGGCCTAAAAACATTATCTATGTTGGCCACGACAATAATCTTGGCGGGCGATTTCTAGGTGCACTTTATGATTTTTCCGGACGATTTGAGACAGCGCTAAACAATGTTTTATCTGAACCACAAGCGTCTCTTTCTGCTGGCATCTTGCTTGGTGTCAAACGAAACATACATGAAAATTTAATGAATGCGCTCAATATCACTGGTCTGACGCATATTATTGCCTTGTCGGGCTACAATGTGACTATTCTGGTCGAAATTCTAGTTGTTGTTTTTGCTGCTCGGCTTGGCCGTCGCCGGATTTTTATCTACGGATCGGCCCTAGTTTTGTTTTTTATTTTGATGACTGGGGCATCTCCAAGTGTCGTTCGAGCAGGTATTTTTTCCTTCCTAATTCTCTTTGGTAGATTACTCGGTCGTCAAGCTGATCAGACAAATTTGATGTTACTGGCGGCTGTTTTGATGGTCATCGCCAACCCATACATTTTGCGGTATGATAGTGGTTTCCAACTATCTTTTCTGGCCTTCGCCGGCCTGATTTACATCTCGCCGCAGATCAAGAAAATATTTGAGAAAAGAAATTTAAAGAAATTGCCAGACGGCATTAAGATGCCATTGGTCGAAACACTCGGAGCCCAGTTAGCCGTTTTTCCACTCATCTGGTATCAATTCGGCCGATTATCCCTGATCGCACCACTGTCAAACATTTTGGTTCTGCCGCTGATCCCTCTCTCGATGTTACTAATTTTCATCACCGGAGTTGGGGCAATGCTGAATTTTCAGCTCGGACTGATCTGCAGTTTTATTCTCTGGCCGGTGCTCGAATACATTATTAAAATTGTCGAGCTTCTGGCAAAGGTGCCATGGGCATCAATCGCGAAATAACCAAACCCCTACCAATGTACGAATTAATCGAAATTACCAAATTACGAATATTGGTAATTTAGTACTTTCGTATTTTCGGCAGATTCGTAAATTAGTAAGGGAGTCAGGCTGAAGGAGTATGTCAAAAAATATTTTTTGGTTGTCCTGATTTTGGTATTTTCTTTCGTTTATGCCGAAATTGCAAAAACCCCACCATCAGATAGTGCTGAAATATATTTTCTCGATGTTGGACAAGGAGACGCAGAGTTGATCCAAAAAGGTGATTTTCAGATTTTGATCGACGGCGGACCAAGCGATGCGGTTCTGTCAGAACTAGGCAAGGTGATGCCCCTGTCTGATCGAAAAATTGACATTATTATCTTAACTCATCCGCACGCCGATCATCTGGCGGGGATAAATTTGATTCTGGAACGCTACGGTGTTGGTGTGATTTACAGTTCTGGAGTTCTCAACACGACCAACGGCTACCTCGAGTTTCTAAACAAAATCAAGAAAAAAAACGTTAGTTTTAAGGTTCCAAAAGCGTATGATAAGATCATACCTTTTGCCAATTCCGAGCTCGATTTTCTTTGGCCTGGAGATAAATATTTAAAACAAAATTTATCAAACTTAAACAATTCCTCCTTGGTCACCAAATTTTGTTTCTTTTCGCACTGTGCTCTTTTTACTGGTGATATCGAGATTGATGAACAAGCCTCAATGTTTGAATATTACACCCAGAAAAATCTAATCAGTCTGTTTGAAGCTGAATTGCTGAAAATTCCTCACCATGGTTCAAGAAATGGCACAAACGAAAAATTATTAAAAACTGTTGTACCAAAATACGCCGTCATCGAAGTCGGCGCAGACAACAAGTACAGCCATCCCCATACTGAAACGGTTTCTATTCTCAAAAAACTGACGATTCAAACTCTTCGCACTGATCAGGGCGGGACAATTAAATTTGAATTGACTAAAACTGGAATTGCTAAGAATTGAAAATAAGATGATTTTTTTAAGATTAAAGATCTATTTTCTCAGAATATTGTAATAGAAAATTTCAGCGCAAGAGAATGTTTTGATTTTCCTTTACTAGATAAGACAGAAGATAGCAAACGGTGGATTCGGCGCCCTGGTTGAGATTTAATCCCGAAGGCACCAGGCCATCATGGCAGGCGCCACTATCAGGATCAATTAGCGGAATTTGATGAATATTACCACCGTTAAACCAGTCAAACCAATCCGAAATTATTTGGTCGAAGCGAGTTGACTCTGTCACAGTTTTTCCGGCAGAAGCGGCAAGCACCATGTCGGTGGCCTCAATTGCTTGCTGGTCAAAGATTTTTTTGGTTTTAGCGGAAATTTTGTGGCCCTTGTGACTTATCGGCACAGTTATACGTTTTTTTCTGGTCAATTCATCCAGAAAGAAGAAACTCTCATTGGCAATTTCCAGATAAACCTTGTTTCGCGTCAGTTTATTAGACAGATATAGGCTCAAAGGCAAGATTGCATTGGCATAGGCCATGTCAGTCTCGAACCACCGAATGTCAGAATTCTGTGAGTAAAGGTGGACCAAACTATCGGCAAGTTGGACAACCTTTGGTTCTTCCCCGAGATAGTAATAGCCAAGTATAGCGTATGCCTTTGAGCGGGGTGATTGCAAAAGATCTATCGAGGGTAGATCATCTAAAATTTCTTGGGCTTGCTTGGAAATAATCGGATCAATTTTTGCACGACTCACGACATAACCAAGCGACCAGATTGTTCTACATGAAGATGTTTCTGAACCGATTTCATCAATGAAAAGACCGGAGCTAGCTGCAAAATTGTGAAAATAGCCGTGTTTTATTTTGGCTCGCCGAATGTAATCAAAATAAATTTTAGCTAATACCAGCACAGAATTGTCGCCATACGTCTCGGCGTATTGATAGGCAACAAGTAAAGCCCTAGCATTGTCGTCGATGGAATAACCAAAATCAGGATCGGGCTGATCCAATTTAGCGTGTTGCCAAATACCAATATTAGTCGTCATTTTTTTAAAATGTGACAAATTTGGCGGTTGACTGGGTTTATTTTGGCTCATGTTTTGTTCTGCGTAGAGACACTTTATTAAAAAGCTTAGAATAGCTCTTGGCGATGTTTCTCCACGTCATATTGCGAGTATAGACGTAATTAGATCGCTCTGTTTTGACTTGTTTGGAGCTGTCGTTTAAATATTCTAAGACTGATTTGGCAATAGCGTCCGAGTCTCGGAACGGGATTATTTTTCCGTGTCCATCTTTGAGAAGCTCTTTGGCATAAACATAAGGTGTCGAGATACAAACACGCCCTGTGCTTAAAGCGTATGCAAGCGTTCCAGATGTTATTTGCTGGGCATTTAAATAAGGAGTAAGACAAATATCAGTGGCTTTGAGGTAAGAGATAATTTCATCGATCGATAAAAAACGATTAACAAAACAAACATCGTTGTCTAAATTGAGATCCGATATTTTGGAAAGTAATTTTTCACGGTACCAGTCATGGCCATCCGATATTAGATTTGGATGAGTTCTGCCGAGAATAAAATATTTAACTTCGGGATGAGACAATTTAATCTTAGGAAGTGCTTCAATAGCATATTCGAGACCTTTGCCCGGGCCAATCAAGCCAAAGGTCGAGAGAACAGTGTGTCGTTCAATCCTCAATTGTTTTTTGGCGGAAATTTGATTTTCGAAGTCAGTTTCCGGAACTCCATGTGGGATCATGATGATATTATCATCAGGAATATTGTAGTTTTTAGCTAAAATAGCCACTGCTGCCTCTGCCATTACTACTATCGCGTCACAACACTCGGCAAGTGTGCGTAAAATTTCTTTTTGTTGTAACGATGGTTTGGTTAGAACTGTGTGTAGAGTTACGACCACAGGCTTGTGGACTTGTTTGACTAGATTCACAACAAACTCACCATCTTTACCACCGAAAAGACCATACTCATGCTGAATATTTACAATCATAGCGTCAGAAGAATTGATGTATTCTACAGCACGGTTGTAATTTTGTAAATTTTCTTGTTCTATCTCCAGCTTTATTTGGCTACTATAGCGACATTTTTTTCTTGCCGGTTCGTTTATGGCGATAATGTTGACTTCAATATTGTCATCGAGCGATTCTAGTGAGTTCACTAAATCTTCACTGAATGTTGCAATTCCACAATCCCTTGGCCGATAACTGGCAATTAGTATTATTTTTTTTCTGTTTCTGTCTTTGTCTTTGTAAAATGCCATAGAAAATTTCAAATAGTCATTCGCTGGCTACTATAAGTTTATATTAGGTTGTTGTTTTTTGGTTGGACTGGTTTTTGAGCAGAGTCTCAATCAGCAGATCAAGATCAATTGATTTTAGCGCAATAACGTTATCACCGCCTCCATAATAAATATAGAGTCGGCCATTTTCTACGAGGGCCGAGGTTGGAAAAACAACATTGTCAACGACACCTTCTTTTTCGTATTTTGAGGTCGGAGAAAAGAGTGGTTTATCCAATCGCGCAATGACTCGCAGTGGATTGTCAAGATCAAGTAATGCAGCCGAAGCGTGATAAACTCGGCCGGTTTCCGGCACATTTTCGACGGTGTGATAAATTAAAAGCCAGCCAGCAGCAGTCTTTAGTGGTGGGCAACCGCCACCAACATTCCAACTGTCATATTCAAAACTTGGTTCGATTACGTCGTAATCTTCCAATCGAGAGAAATATTTCTGCCAAAAATCTGCCGTCAGTTCAGAAAAATCTTTGAAAAAAACAATTTGAATTCCTGGCAGAACCCGATGACACAGAGTAAATTTTCCGTCAGTTTTTTCTGGAAAAAGAAAGGCATCCTTTTCCCAAAGCAAAACATTTTCTCCTCGATTATGTTCATAAATTTGTTCGAAGGCTGCGTATTTCGATGAAAGGCTTTTATTTTTTTTGAGAAGTTCACCCGCTTCTTTGTAGGTCAGATCTGGCATGATAAGACCCTGTTTGACGAAGTGTGGTAACTTTTTTGTTGTAGCGTAAGCAATTCTGGCGTTGACTCCGTCATAAGCGCAGTAGAACAGATAATAAGTCTCGTCGATTTTGGTGATCCGTGGATCTTCGATGCCACTTTTCTCATAATAGTGTTCTGGCACCAAGATTGGTTGATCAAATCGTTCAACGACTTCGTTTTTTTTCAAACGACAAAAACCGATAGAGGAGATTTTATTTTTGTCGACAGCGCGGTAATACATCCATACTTCATCACCAACGCTGACGCAAGACGGGTTAAAGACACCGTTCTTTTCAAAACCATACTCTCCTCTTAAAATTACACCTTCGTTTTTGATTTCAATCATTATTCTTCTTTCTCATTTTTTTTGACTTATTCTTCTTGTAAGATAACCAAAAAAACAAAGGAGCTGTTCCGTCCCCTTAATTTACCGCTATCAATTTACCACGTGCAAGATAAAACGGTCAACCACAATCTTGAAAAAAAGATGATTTAAAGTTAAGATCAAACGGAAAAAGCATTTCTTCGTTTTAGAAATTAGAAATTAGAAATTAGAAATTTATTTATATGTCTGGACATAGTAAATGGGCGACAACTAAACACAAGAAAGCCTTGATCGACGCTAAGCGTTCGAAGATTTTTACCAAGGCAGCAAAGCTAATTACCATCGCCGCACGCGACGGTAAGAGCGGTGATCCGGTGATGAATCCTGGCTTGCGTTTGGCGATAGACAATGCTAAGGCTGTTAGTATGCCTCGGGAAAATATCGACCGGGCGATCAAGCGCGGACTCGGTGGCCTTGATGGTGGGGCGCAACTGGAAAATATTACTTATGAAGCGTATGCTCCGGGCGGTGTCGCCATTCTGATTGAATGTCTGACTGACAACAAAAATCGGGCTCTCTCGGAAGTCAAAACCGTTCTGACCAAGAACGGCGGCTCATTTGCCTCAGCCGGCAGTGTTTCATATTTATTCAGGAAAGTCGGTCAGATCATTGTCGACGAGGCGGAAAATTCAGTTACAGACGAGGAGCTAGAATTAATTATCTTTGACTCCGGCGCGCTCGATTTTGAAAAAGATGAAACGCTTTTTATCGTGACTTGTGAAATGACACAGTTAAATCAAGTCAAAACAAAACTTGAGTCTGACGGCGTCAAAATAAATTCGGCTGAAATAATCGAATCTCCGACAGTTATGGTCGATATTCCAGATGATAAAAAAGAAAAAATCGGGAACTTACTCGAATTGCTTGACGATTTGGATGATGTCAATAATGTTTACAGTAACGCCAATCTTTAATTCTTAATTCTTAATTTTTAATCAATTTTTATTTTTTAATTTTTAAACACTAGAACTTGGGATTTGTTTAGAAATTAAGTCAAAGACTCCCCTTTGGGGGAAATTAGAAATTAGAAATTATTTTTGTCATGACAAAAATTCTCGGTATTGATCCCGGTACCGGCATCATGGGTTGGGGGTTGATTGAAATGAATGTCGGAAAGATTAAGCCGCTCAAATATGGCTGTGTTCGCACCAAGCCGAATTTGCCTCAGCCAGAGCGTCTGGCTCACATTTTTAATTCTCTTTGTGTTATAATCGAGGAGAATCGACCGGACGAAGTGGCGATAGAAGAGTTGTTTTTCTTTAAAAACCAAAAGACGATTATTTCTGTGGCTGAAGCGCGTGGTGTCGCCATCGTTGCCGCCAAACAGTTTGATCTGCCGGTTTTTGAATATACACCACTGCAGGTCAAGCAAGCGCTAACCGGCTATGGTCGAGCTGACAAAAACCAGATTCAAGAGATGGTCAAAATAATTTGCTGTCTCGACACCTGTCCCAAGCCGGACGATGCGGCTGATGCATTAGCGATTGCTATTTGTCATGGACAAACCAACCAACTTATAGTCGGTAATAACCAATAACCAAGAAACAAACATCAAAAAATCACCAATAATTAAGATACAAACATCAAAAATAACCAATAACCAAGAAACAATAATCAAAAGTTTGAATATTTGAAAATTGAGAAATTGAATATTTTTGTATCTTGTATCTTGGTGTTTGATTATTTGAACGGAGGTGGAGATGCCTGAGCTACGCCAAAACATAATTACCGGGGATTGGGTTGTTATCGCGCCAGAACGCGCCAAAAGACCAAAAGATTTTATTATTCCAAGAGGTGTCAAGGTCTCTGATGAAGAGAGCTGTCCTTTTTGCGTCGATTCAGAAGGGTTCAAGTCAAATAAAAAATATCTAAAATCCGAGTCTGAAAATATTTATGTTATTGAAAATCGCTATCCGGCTTTTGTCGAAGACGAATCGAAAAAATCGGTTAGAAGTTTTTATCCTGAGGACGGCTTTTATCGAGCTCGAGCTTCGGTTGGTGACCATGAAGTTGTCGTAGTCAAAGACCACAATGTAGATCTTTTAACCTTTTCTCAGTCACTTCTTGATGAACTATTTGAAACAATTCGCGAGCGTTATATCTGGATCAAGGAACATGAAAAAGTTGTTTCGATAATGCCGATTTACAATCATGGACCAGAAGCGGGTGCTTCGATTCGTCACCCCCACGCTCAGATTTTTGGCTCAGGCATCGTCGCCAACACGATCGGTCGAGAAATCGACGGTGCTGAGAAATATTTTGGTATCAATGGCGCTTGTGTCTACTGCGACCTGGTCAAGCACGAATTGAAGGAAAAAACCCGTGTTATTGCCGAGGAGGATGGTTTTGTCGCAATTGAATTTTATGCTTCGAGATTTCCTTTCGAAACCTGGATTTTGCCAAAAGATCATCAGAGTCAATTCGAGCTGACAAGCAAGAAAAGCATGGTAGCGTTTTCAAAGGTTGTGCATCAAACCATGGAAATGCTGAGGCGTACCATTGACAATATTTCACTAAACTTTTATATTCACACTCTACCGGTCATTCATGAAAACTCCGCTTCATACCATTGGCACATGGAGATTGTCCCACGTGTCTCGACCTGGGGTGGATTTGAACTTGGAAGTGAAATAATAATAAATGTCATGTCGCCGGAAGAAGCGGCACATTATTTAAAGGAGAAAAAAACATGAGGAAAACTTACAAATCAACCGTTCTCTATTACGCGGGGTGGAACAGTTTTACCCATATCGGTGGTGCCTACAATTTAGCTAAAGCTATGCCAGATGTGTTTTTTCACGTTACAACTGCTGAAAAATGGCCGTTTCCAAAACTTGAAAATCTCCAATACCACAAATTGTATCGTCCAAATTGTGCTGTAAGGTTTGAAGAAAAAATATTTCTACACACCTACACTTATGAGCGCGAACTCGGAGATATTAAGAAATATCGGCGTCACCTTTTTGAATATCTTCAATTACTTAATAAGATAAATCCCAACATGGTTATCTCGGACATCACTATGGAGATTGCGCTTTGGAGTAAATTCTTTGGCTATCCCACATGTACTTTTTACGAAACGGTCGACACTCACAATCTGAGACACAAGATTGTTTGGGATAACGCCGACTCTATTTTAGTGCGCTACCCCAAGCAATTTGTCGAAGAGATTGAGACAAATATTCATCCAAAGATGTTTTTTTGCGGTGGTGTTTCGAAATTTGATTTAGATGAAAATCTTCCCAGTAAGGCTGAAGCAATTACAAAGATCGGTGCTGATTCGAACAAGAAGACAGTTACTTTTCTAGCCAGTTCACAATCACAAATAATTCCTTCGTCAAGAAAGTACTTTAATTTCGTTTGCGCTGGACTAAACAAGGTGTCAGAAGAAAATAATTGTTTTGTGCTCTATCCTAAAAAAGATAGTATCGTGCAAAAATTACAAAAAAAATATTCAAAGATTCATTTTGTTATTGGAATTTTCAATCAAGTTCAATACTATCTATCAGCAGCAGATGTGGTTGTATCTGGTTCAGGAATGGGTGCTACAATGGAAACCTGTTTTTTTCGTGTTCCGATGTTGCAAATTCCCGTGCCCTGGGTTTTTAAGGAACAGATGATCAAAGCTTCAGCGTTAGAGAGAATTGGAGCTGCAAGAGTAATTAGTCCGGTGAAAATGAGTGCAGAGTCGATCGCAGGCGAGATCAGCACGTTGCTTAATGATACACAAGTGCGAAAAGAAACAAGAGAAGCACAGGCGAAAATGATTGACCGAAAGGGATACCAACGTCTGGCTAGACATATACAAAAAATGCTCAACTCCAGTTTGTGTAAGGATAAGATTAGTATCACGAGTGATTAGATGAACAAAAACCATTTAAACATTGCTTTTTTTTGTTTACCAGAGACCCTGCTTGTGTCGGAAGGGATAGTTAGGAGTGGGTCAATCATTGCAAACGAGCAGTTAATTTCTTTTTTGGAAAAGAGTGGTCATCGAGTGCATCGCATTGCTCCAAAGTCCCAAGAAAGAATGAATCTTAGGTCAATTGTTGGTATTGGTAATATGGCAATGTTTCAAGAAGTGGTAAATCGAATTGATGAGATTAATAAATGTGATGTTGTTATCACTACTAATTATTTCGGCACAATTCTTCCAGAAATTAAAAAACCATTGATAACGATTTTCCATCATTCGGCAAAATCGATTATTGATATTTGCAACCAACAGGAAATATCGGCAAAGCGAGATAAACTTTTCCGTAAGTGGCAAAAAAAGCTTTGTTTTGTAGACCATAAGGATGTTCAAGAAGAGATATTACATGACCAAATGGTTGCCATCACAGAGCAAAAACTTATTGATTTGTCAGAAGCAATTGTTGCGGTGAGTAAGAATTTGGCCACAGAAATAGAAAAAAATTATATAATAAACAAAGCCAATCTACACACAATTCACAATAGTTTACCCACGATAACACAATTTGATTTGGCTAAGAAAAAATACAATCAAATTAACTTGTCTTGTGTAACTAGGTTGCCAGTTTCTGAGTCAGGATTCTTTGCTAAGGGTGGTGACAGAATCTTTGAAGTCATGGGCAGATTAAGAACCAAAGTTCCAAAAATTGATCTGACGATCTCAACCGATGGGAAAAAGTATGAGCCTTTTATTAAGAAATATTTGGCTGGAATCAACCTTAATTGTAATTTGCCTCATGATCTGGTCATAAAACAATTTGAGTCTTCCAATGTTTCGTTCCATGCTTCAAGACTAGAGTCATTTGGGTTGACTCTAGTCGAATCGATGGCAATGGCCAATATCCCGATAGCCTTCAATGCTGGGGTTAGTGGCGAACTCATAAAAGACGGAAAAAATGGTTTTATTGTAAATAATGTTAATCAGGTGCCAAAAATTATACACCGTTTATCCAAGAACGAAAAGAAAATGAAAATCATGGGTCTTGCAGCAAAAGAAACTGTTGAAAGCATCTTGGAAACGAGACGAGTTTTCGGCGAATTTGAAAAGTTGCTTTATAAAGTTATCGTGCAATAAAAGCAACATATTTTTACTACCTTAAGTCTGGTTACTTCATTTCAAAAAAAGCATAAATATCGAAAGTCAAGAAATGCGCAAAAGTAAGAACAGAGTTACAATAGAACTATAATATATGACAAATCAAACTATCAAAATAGAAATTGCTCGTATTTTAGATAAACACGGTCTTGTGTCAGAAACATCTTACGACTTATATATGTCTCACGGTTCAAACAAGCAAAAAAAATATTTCCTTACTCGTTGTTCAGGTAAGGACGGCTCTTCGTTTTTTTTCAAATTCTTGGTAGATTGTGATTCTGTCAATCGTGATAACTTTGTCAAGGAAATCAAGTCGTATGCACTATTAGAAAAATACCAATTCAAAAGTTTTCGTACTTTAGCAATTAGCGATTTTGAAATAGGGGATGCAACATGGTATATCAGACCGTATGTAGAGGGAGGTATTATTGGAGACGCACATTCTATTATTTCCAACCAGGGAATTAAAAATCACCATCGTCAATGTCTACAAATCCTTGCTGAATTATCAGAAATATCGCCAGATGTCACTGAGAAAACAAATTTGACGGACTTTTATCTACTAAAAATTAGGACATTTGCAAATTTTTTGTTTGATAACTTACCTTTAGGTACTGAACAAAAGGTCAAAAGAGAGTTGGAAAAGATAAAGCAGACCGATTCCAATGTTCTTGTTCATGGCGATTTTCATTGGGGTAATATTTATTTTGACAACGATGGTCCGTTTTTGACAGATTGGGAATATTGGCATCACGGCCAGCGAGGAGAAGATTTAGCAAAATATATTACAGTGTTATGGCAATATCCGGATTTACAACAGGACGCATATTTAAACTATTGCAGTCATCTGCGAAATAATTCAAACATTATATTTATAAGCAACTTTCATATTTTTCTATTAATCCAGTATCTTACAGAATTCCAGCACTGGCTTTATTATAAAAATATTTCCCTAAACAAAGAGAAGTATGACGTAGATATTACTGAGTCTGGTTTAAAATATTTTAAAAATTCATGCCTTCTCTTGTTAAGCGGAAAGTCACTTTTTTAACAAAAGATTAATTAACAAAATTATGAAAATTGCTTATTTTAGCTCCTATCCCCCTAAAGCATGTGGAATCGCAACCTATGCCTTGGCCTTGAGAAAAACGATCAAAGACCGTGATCATAGCATCGAGGATTTTGTTGTTGCTATCGACGACAGGGAGCAAGGTTACTCATACGGCTCATCAGTAAAATTTCATTTTTGGGATAAAGATGGAACAAGCTACCAGACGGCGGCAGAATTTATTAACAACAGCGATGCTAATATTGTTGACATCCAGCATGAATTTGGTTTGTATGGTGAAAAAGTGAACACAGAAACTGTGGGAAACAACAATGGAGAGAACTTCTTAATTTTTCTGCGTGCACTTAAAAAACCCGTTGTAACGACTTTACACATGGTTTACAGGAAGCCACCAAAAAAGCATATCAGTGTTGTTAAAGAAATATGTGATCGATCGAATAAAGTTGTTGTTCTGGCTCATATAGCCAAGAAATTTTTGACGGAAAAATACGACATTAATCCTGATAAGATAGTTGTGATACCACACGGTGCTCCTAATGTGCCAAAATATGCCACTGCTTTTTTCAAAGAGATGCTTGGATTTGATAAAAAAGAAATTTTGATATCATCATTTGGCTTGATTCGTCCGAAAAAAGGATATGAGTACTTGATTGAAGCAATGGCAGAAGTTAAAAAAAGATTCCCCAATGCAAAATTACTTTTAGCTGGTAGAGCACACCCCCAAAAGTCGCCAGAATATTATCAAATATTAAAAGATAAGGTCAAGGAATTGCGGCTAAAAGACTCAGTTAAATTTGTAAATAAGTTTGTTAATTATCCAGATCTAATTAATTATCTAATGGCAACTAATATTTTTGTTGCTCCATTTTTAGTGATGGAGCAGGTGTCGAGCGGTACGCTTCTCTATGCTATGGGTGCTGGCAGGGCGTGTGTGTCGACACCGTTCGATTATGCAAAAGAGGCTCTGGCTAATAATAGGGGCATACTAGTTCCACCCGAGGATGCATCAAAGATTGCTGAAGCAATTATCCGTCTAATTGACCATCCTAAAATCAGGCATAGAATGCAAAACGAGTCCTATAAGTATGCAAGACAGCAGATCTGGTCAAAAACATCCAAACAGTACGTATCTTTATTCAAAGAAATAATTTCGTAACAAAACATTCATTATGAAAATTTGTTTTTTGTCAACTTCATTACCTCGGGAATGTGGCATTGCAACTTACACAGATACGGTAGCCAAGGCTATTTTGGAGATTGATCGCAGTGTGGAGATTGGCATAATCGCGATGAATGATGCGTCGTATAACTATCCAAGCAATGTTGTTTTTCAAATAAACCAAGATACTTTGGCGAACTACAAGAATGCTGCCTTGTTTGTAAATGATAGTGATTATAACCTTGTCGTTGTAGAACATGAATTTGGAATTTATGGTGGCGTGGATGGAAGCTATCTTCTAGAGTTTTTGAAAAATGTCAAAAAACCAGTTGTCATAACATTACATACTGTACCAATCTCGTGTACAGTACCAGTCAAAATTGAAGCGAAACGATCCAAGACGAGGACTAAGCTCCTCGATAAAATATTTCAATACGTTGATTCCATCACAGTTATGACAGAGACTTCTAAAAAATATCTCACCGAGAACACGAATATTAAACAGTCCCAAGTTCATGTGGTTCCACATGGTGCACCCGTTATAACTGAATTGCAGAGAAAAGGATGGCGTTTACAGTCAGGAAAGTTGGGAGTTCAGAATGGTGATTTTGTAATCTCGACGTTCGGTTTGCTTTCTCCTAAAAAAGGAATCGAGTATGTGATTAAAGCCTTGCCAAAAGCAATTAAAGACAACCCGCAGATAACAATTAAATATTTTATTCTTGGCAGGATGCATCCCAAAAAGTCTCCTAAATACCTAAATTTTCTCCACAAACTGACTTTGAAACTTGGATTAGAAAAAAATATAGTTTTCTATTCAAGGTATTTATCTTCAAGTAAAGAAATATATCGTTATATTGTAAATTCCAATGTCTATGTCACTCCATATTATGTCAAAGAGCAGTCTAGCTCGGGTACTTTGAGCTATGCTATTGGTTGTGGCTGCCCTGTTATTTCGACACCGTATGTATTTGCTCAAGATCTATTGGCACAACACTCCGTCGGAGAAATCGTAAAATTTAAAGATCCTCATTCAATCTCTGATGCGATCACAAAATTAATCAAGGACCCCAATTTATTGCGTCAGTACACTATAAATTCGGTGGCGCTCGGAAAAACGATATTTTGGCCTGAATTTTCCACATCTTTTATGAAGCTGTTTAAGTCGGTTATAAAAAAGGAATCGAGTCAGAAAAAAATATGATTGCTTTTATTCAAGGCAAAATTGTCGTCGCGAAAGCGGGGTTTCTGGTTCTTGAAACCGGTGGAATTGGGTATGGGGTGAATGTTAGTGTCGCGATGGTGAAGAAGAATGGTGAAAAGTATGAACTTTTCATACATGAACATATTCGCGAAGATTGTCATGATTTATACGGTTTTCCGACTTTTGCAGAATTGGAATTATTTGAACGTCTTATTTCCGTCAATGGTGTCGGACCGAAGGCGGCTTTAAACATCATGTCAGCGGGCGCG
>PEZW01000016.1:0-7672 GCA_002773985.1 Candidatus Berkelbacteria bacterium CG10_big_fil_rev_8_21_14_0_10_43_13 | reverse complement strand
GGCTTTTTTACCGCAATTTCCGGCATTGGCAAGAAGGTTGCCGCCAAAATTATATTGGAGTTAAAATCAAAGATTAGTGGTGACCGTAACATCAATATTTTAGCTGATGATGCCGAATCAGAAGATTTATTTGATTCATTGACTCAGCTAGGCTATAAAAGACCGGAAATTTCAGCGGTTGTAACCAAGATGCCAGAAAACGTCAAAACTCTAGAAGATAAAGTTCGTTGGTGCTTACGAAATTTAGCAAAATAAATTTGCTAAATTAATTTCCAGTTACCAATGACCAGTTTTCATTTAATTTTCAATTATTAATTTCCAATTTCCATTTTATTTTCAATTGTCAATTATCAATGTCAGGTTGAGTTTTTAGTATTCTGCTATAATTAGAACTATGATCAACGAACACGAAAACTTACAAACTGATTTAACTGAAATGTCGGAGATTGCCGAAGACATAGTTTTAGATTCGTTGCGACCGAAAAAGTTAACAGACTATATCGGTCAAGTTCCGATCAAGGATAATGTCGGCATTTTTATCGGTGCGGCCAAAAAACGTGGCGAACCGATCGAACACATACTGCTGTATGGACCTCCCGGGCTGGGTAAGACAACACTAGCTCATATCTTAGCCAATGAGATGGAGGTCAGTATCAAGATCACCTCTGGACCGGCGATCCAGCGTAGTGGCGACCTGGTGGCACTTTTGACCAATCTGGCTGAAGGCGATGTCCTGTTTATAGATGAAGTTCATCGACTCAATCGCACAGTTGAGGAGGTGCTTTACTCTGCCATGGAGGACTTCGCTATCGATTTAATTTTGGGTAAAGGTCCATCGGCAAAGTCGATGAGGATGAGTCTGCCAAAGTTTACGCTAGTCGGTGCAACGACAAAATTTGGTTCACTTTCTAGTCCACTTCGAGATCGCTTTGGTGCGGTTCACCGACTCGATTTTTATTCTGAAGATGAGCTGTCGGAGATAATTCGTCGCTCTGCTAAGATTCTCAATCTTAAAATTGACACCGAAGCGATTACAGAAATTGCCAAGCGGAGTCGCAAAACACCGCGTATCGCCAATCGGATTTTGAAGCGAGTTCGAGACTGGGCTCAGGTCAAGCACAACGGTGAGATAAACGCAAAAATTGCTAAAGAAGCAATCTCTAAACTCGATATCGACAAGCTAGGTCTGGATAAAAACGATCGTGATTATCTCTCGACAATTATCGAAAAGTTTTCTGGAGGACCGGTCGGTCTCGAAACTATCTCGGCTGCGTTGTCGGAAGATCGTGATACTATCGAGGATGTGATCGAACCATATTTGCTGCAGTTGGGGTTTATCAATCGGACAAATCGTGGTCGGATCGCGACGCCAGCTGCTTACGATCATCTGAAAATTGTTCGACCAAGCGAAACAAACACACTTTTTTAAATTTATTTTTATAGGTGTCATGACTACTAGCCCTCCAAAAATTTTTGTCCACACCTGTTGCACTGCCTGTCTTAGTCATGTTTATTCCCAGCTTAAGCTGGCTGGGTTTGAAGTAATCAGCTACTATTTTCATCCAGAGATTGGATCACAAGAGGAATTTGATCAGCGCCTTGCTGACTTGCGAACCTTCTGTGAAGAGCATAAAATTAAGCTAGTGATAGCTGAATTTCAGCCACAAGAGTTTGAAAAAACAATTATTCCATTTAAGGATCGTGCTTCACTTAAATTTATCAACGACAAAGAACGTTATCGGCGACGGCGTTGCCAGATTTGCAACTCAATGGTCTTGCAAAAAACCATTGAACAAGCCAAAAAAATACGGATCAAATACTTCACGACAACATTACTTTGTTCTCCGTACAAGGATCATAGCCAAATTATCGAGATTTCCAATGAAAAATCACTGGATTATAGTTTAAATTTTTATTACGAAGATTTTCGGAAAGGATACTGGAAGGGCCGAAACTATGGGCGCAATCATAATGTTTATCTTCCGACACATTGTGGCTGTCTGGAATCTCTCAAGGAAAAGAGGTTAGAATAATATGACTATTACTATTTTAGTTATTGCTTATGCTTTATTTGTAATTGCTTTTTTGATTTTCAGTTTGATCGGTAATTATCATCTGCGACGTTTTGGTTATGCCGGTGATCTGACAAAACCGGTAATTTTGTTTTACACTGTTGTATCTACTGCAGTTATTATTGCTACGATCCTGGCAATAATTTATAAATCGTTCGGAGCTTAGATGGCAATCGAAGAAAAAAAATATTTTCCAAGTCAAACTGAAGACGAAGAAATTTTTCTTTTGATTCGGCGACACTGGTTTGATTATATGATCTTTGTTTTTGTTGCTTTTTTGATTTTGATTTTGACTATTGGCATAGCGTGGTATCTGGTTGTAAATCAGGGAAATCTTTCACAAGTTACAGCAGTTTTTCTGATAATTACCGACAGTGTTTTAATTTTACTTCTGCTGGCTGTTGAATTATATGGTTTTGTAAATCATTATCTTGACGTTTATATTGTGACAAACCAGCGTTTGGTCGAGATTACCCAGAACGGTTTTTTCAATCGTGACATTTCCGAGTTACAAATTCGCCAGGTTCAGGATGTATCTGCTCATGTGGATGGTATCTTCCGAACCCTTCTTCATTTTGGTGATGTCTATATTCAGACCGCAGGTGAACGTGAAAATTTTACATTTTCTAATATTCCACATCCATACACAGTTTCTAAGCAAATTATCGATTTACATGAAATGGCACTTGAAAGCGGAGAAGAAGATAGTGACTCAGAAGTTAAGAAATACAACGAAGATGAACTTGAAAAAGGGCTAGAGATAGAAGAGGTTGAGCAAGCGGCCAAAGATTTGATAAATGATCCTTCCAAGACTGTTCGTCGGGTCCAGGGGGTTTATATACCAAAAAAAAATACGACTGCCATTGAATCATTTTCAAAAACTGACGATGTTCAACTACATGAATTAGAAGAGGGGAAAGAGGAAAAAATCTCAGACAAATAGTGTGTTTTGACCGATTAATAATGATTTTTACAATAAAGTATGATAAAATCATACTTTATTGTTTATATTAATGATTTATTGTGTTATGAAATTAATTTCTGAAAATGAAGGTGAGACTGGTGACGTCGCCAAAAAATTTGCCGAGGGCATTCGTGGCGGCGAAATTTTTGTGTTACAAGGAGAGCTTGGCGCTGGTAAAACCTTATTTACAAAATTTTTTGCTCGCGCTCTCGGAGTCAAAGAGGAAGTTACGAGCCCGACGTTTATGATCATGAAAAATTACTATTTTACAAAAAATGATCGAAACTTAAATTTAATTCATATTGATGCTTATAGATTTGAAGAGCCATCAGAAGCTGAATCGATTGGATTTGAAGAGATTGTAAGTAATCCTGATAATGTCATAGTTGTGGAATGGCCGGAACGAATCTGGCCATCGATTCCAACTTGGGCAAAATTGATCAAAATAGAATATATTGATGAAAATCGCCGCAACATTACAATTGAGGAAAACTCGAAATGATTGTATTTACAGAAAGCAACAACAATTTTATAGAAATAGTTTTGTTGACTGACGGACTCAAAAAAATAAAAAGCTCGAAAAGACAGATTTCAAGTAGTCAAACAGATGAATTTATACAACAAATTGACAAGTTGATCCGTGATCAAGGCGATCAAATAAAGGGTATTTTCATCAAGCCAGACTTGGAATCGTATACCTCTGTGAGAATCGCTTTCACCATTGTCAATTTCTTAGGTTTCTCATGTAATATTCAGCCGGTTGCTGTAAACTCAATTGAGCAAATTAATCTTGAAGCCATTGAAAAGTTTGATCATCCGTTGTTGCCAGAGTATAAAAATGGGCCAAATATCACTCGAGCAAAAAGATAGACGCGACAAACTCTTTCTGGTAATATTATAAAAGTCCACTGGACAGTTTTTATATTAAACGGCATTGCGCGATGGGATTTTTCAAAAAAACAAAAAAACGTACCCCGTTAATCGAATCCATTAAGACCAAAAAGAAACCATTCTACCGCCGCCGTCGCTGGAAGATTTTTTTTGTTGCTCTTGCAGTAATAATTATTATTATCAGTGGTCTTGCCTACTATGTTTTGAAATCAAGTTCAAATATCTTTGAAAATGGTATCTCGAGCATGTCACTTATCAGAAGTTTAGTTGGCGGAAAAACCGAAACTCTCAAGGGTGAAAACGCAGATCGAATAAATATTCTGGTTACTGGTATGGGTGGGCCTAGTCACAAGGGTGGCTATCTGACAGATTCCATAATGTTGGTGTCTATCCAACCAAAGGAAAAGAAGATGGCAATGATTTCTGTGCCCCGCGACTTACTCGCTCCAATTCCTGATCACAAAGAAAATAAAATTAACTCTGCTTTTGTAAGCGGTCGCAACGAATACTATAATCAAAATTGCACAAAGAAAAGATCGAGTGATTGTGCAAAAAATGCAATGTCTGCTGGTGCTGCTCTTTCTGTTCAAACAATTGAGGATATAACGGGCCAGACAATTCCTTACTATATCAATGTTGAGTTTGACGGTTTTGAAAAAATAATTGATGCACTCGGTGGTGTCGATGTGTATGTTGATAAAGCGATTTACGATACTTCCTTTCCGGCAGAGGACATGCTCCACTATTCCACATTCTCGATCTCTGCTGGCATGCATCATTTGGATGGAGCGACTGCACTCAAATATGCTCGTAGTCGGGAAACAACATCTGATTTTGATCGGGCGGCCAGACAGCAAAAACTTCTTGTCGCAGTCAAAGAAAAAGCTGCTTCGACAAATTTTCTTTCAAACCCAGCCACAATTTTAAATATTTTTAATTCTCTTACTGGCAGCCTTTATACTAATTTCTCACCAACGGAGATCAAGTCTCTTGTTGAAATTGCCAAGGAAGTAGATAAAAGCAACTTTATCTCCAAAGTGTTATCGACTGCATCAGACAGCTTGCTTATCAATGCCAATATCAATGGAACATATTATCTTCAGCCGAAGTCTGGTGATTTCAAACAAATTCAAAAATTTGTTGCTGATATCTTCAATCAAAAGAAGGCTGTTGCTGTCGAAATTGCCAGCGGTGCAAAGCTCACATCAGCTGAAATTGCCAGTATTGCAAAAGATCTGAAGAAAGACACAAGTGCCAATTTTACAGTCACAACTGGTTCTGACTATAAAAACACTCTTGCGCAAACTGCTATTTACGACTACTCTGATGGTAGTAAGGCTGACGTTATGCAAAATCTCAAACAAAAATACAACGCTACTGTTGTCAAAAAAACAAAAACTGCTTCAATCACCGTCGATTTCTACATCGTCATCGGCGAGAATTATTCAGCGAATTAATACTTATGGCCTTTCTCCGCAATCATGTTTTGCGAAAAATAATCCTCACTGTGATATTAGTCTGGGGTTGTCTTTCGTATTATCTAGCGAACAGCCAAAATCAGATCGCAGTCGCTTTGATAATTTTTATTTCCATTCTGGGTTTAATCTCAATTATCAAAGAAACGTCGGCGATCTTTACTCTAATTTTGCTGTCATTTATTTCTGCATATGCTTTTTACACCTTTTTTCTGCAGTTTGACTTGCCGCTTTGGTTGCTGATGGTTTCTATCATGATTGTCTTTGGTTATCTTTTTACTTACACAGAACAAAAAATTGGTATTTTGAGCAATAAACGGTTGATCTATCTGGTGCTTTTTAGCCTTGTCATCCTCGAAGTTTTTCTCGTTTTGAGCTATTTTCTGATCAACCCAATTTCTCAAAGCCTGGTGATTGCTACTATCAGCTACCTTTTTATTGGTTTTTGTTATTCTGTTTTAGCCAAGCACGAGGATAGCAATTTTACCACCTATCTGATTGTCGCATCCCTAGTTACTATTGCGATTTTTCTGACGTCGGGTTGGTCGCCGCTTGCGTCATGAGACTAAATTAATTACAATGAGAGTATGAGTTACCAAATTTAATCGTCGGAGATGAGATGCTAAAAAAGTTTTATGATAAATTAAGATCAGTTTGTCGAAAAATAGTTCTCTTTTCTGGTCGAGTCTGGGCAAAATTCATTGCTTTTTGTGGTAGAGTTGGAGACAAACTAACTCTTTTTAGCAAGACAAAAGCATACGCGATCTTGGCCAAGGTTGTCGTCGTGTTAGTGGTCTTGCTGGCACTGGTTCAGTTTGTCTTTGGTATCATGATCTATGGATATAAAGTAGAAAACAAGGCGACGAAATTTGTTGCCAAGGTTTTGCCTTATCCGGTTGCGGTCGTCAATTACGATTTTGTCACTTATACTGAATACGAAAAAGAAAAAGACTACATTCATCATTTCTATGCCGCAACTCAGCAGGGGAGCATCGACTACAAAAGCATTGACAGTCAGATTTTGGTCCAGTTGATCGAAAATAAAATTATTCTTTTCGAAGCCCTCAAGTACCACGTCAAGGTCAATAAAAAAGAGGTCGACGATGCTGTTGACAATATCACAATCCAAAACGGTGGGACTGATAAAGTAGTGAAGGTTCTATCTGACTTGTATGGCTTGTCATTAAATGAATTCCGCGATCTAGTCAAAACACAAATGCTCAGAGACAAGGTAAATCAGAAAGTTATCGACCATCTGACAGTTCGGCACATTCTAATTCAAGTCGCTAGCGACGCGCCCGCCGATCAAGTCGATGCCGCCAAAACAAAGGCTCAGGGGTTCCTGGATCAAATCAAGGCTGGCAGTATTACTTTTGCTGACGCCGCCACAAAATACTCTGAAGACAGTGCTAGTGCCTCAAACGGTGGATTACTCGATCCCTTCCAGCGTGGAGATATGGTCAAGCCGTTTTCTGACGCCGCCTTTAGTCTCAAAAAAGGACAAGTTTCAGATTTAGTTAAGACTGATTATGGCTGGCATATCATCAAGCTTGAGTCGCGCACAGGTAGTGTCGATAAAAGCTTCACTGATTGGCTCGATGATATCCAAAAGAAAAGTTTGGTTTTGAAACTATTTAAAGTTACGTAAAAATCTGTGATCTCATAAATAAAAAAATCTCGCTTTTGTGGCGAGATTTTTTTGTTGAATCTAAAAGGGGAGGACCTGACCTGCCCCGGCGAAACACCGGAGCAGGTCAGCAGAAAGAGCGAGGAGAGGACTTGGGGCATTCATCATCTCTGATGAAACACGAAAGGAATAAAGTCGGCTGGGTGAGGACCTACTCGTTCCTTCGCAGTTATCTCTTGCCTCGAGCCGAAGTGTTTTCACACACTATGTCGCCGGCAAGATAAACCGCAATCGCTCTCCTCACATTAAGGTGGGGGATAGTAGAGAGTGCTGTTTCCGGCACTCCACAGGCGCTCCCTTGGGGGAACGTGTCTCACAGGAGTGATTTTCCAATGTATCCGTGGACACACGCGGGCAGGTGCCATAACTGTCCACTTTCCAGCGGGGGTTAGTCGTGGTACTGCCGATCATTCCAGGGGTGAGCTACTATCCTCCCCTTTTAGATCCATTTCGAGCTGGATAATTTTAACATAAATTGAAATAATTGTCAAAAAAATATCCTTGTATGTTAGCTCCAAATTAAAAGTGCAGTAGATCACGCTCAAAATAGCCCTCTCTCCAAATTAAAAGTGCAGTGCAGTTT
>PEZW01000026.1 GCA_002773985.1 Candidatus Berkelbacteria bacterium CG10_big_fil_rev_8_21_14_0_10_43_13 | reverse complement strand
GGTCGGCGTAGACCTCGCAGCTCGTCGAGTTCGCGTCGCGCTTGGTGTACTTGGTCGTGGCGTCGTACGCCACCGACGTTTCCTTGTTGCCGGTGTCGTTCGCCGCCTCGGTGATCGTCGCGCAGATGTTGTAGTCGCCTTTGGTCGTCGCGAGGGCGGCGACCTGCACCGCTCGGTTGTCGTACGCGATCAGGTTGCCGGTCGCGACGAGCGGGGACGCGGCGAGGGTGGGGACAATCGCAATCGGGGAGGCCGCGACGGACCACGTCATGGTCGTCGCGGGAACGGGGTTGGCCGAGGCGAACGCCGCCGTGGCCATCAGACTCATGAACAAAGCGATCAGGGGCACGAAGCCCCAGCGGGAACGAGGAGGACTCATCGTCCTTCTCTCCTTTCTGTTGCGTTGGTACCAACACAAGTCTCGCTCTGGGAGCGAAAACTTGTGGCTTGGTCAAAACTATAACAGAATATTTTCTGATGTCAATAGATTTGAATCAAAATAGTCGATTATTGGCTCTGGTATTAGCTAAAATTACTATTTTTTTGACTGATCTGATAGAAAATATCGTCTCCAGAATTAGCTAAAAAAATCAAAACGGTCAAGTGATTAAACAGTGAACAGTTGCAAGGATCGAGGAGAGAATGTTTGATAGTGAAGAGAAATTCGTGAATTATGGGATCTCTCGCCTTCTTTGTCATCCGCCAAAGACGGACAAAGAATGGCTCGAGATGACATATCGGCAGTGTTGAATTAAGCAGTGGTAGCGGGTAAAATCAGGACAGTTAGAGAGTTCATAAAGTTCATAAAGTGGGAAAATTCATAAAGTTGAAAAGTTCATAAAGTTCAGAAAGTCAGAAAGTTCGTAAAGTTAGAAAGTTATAAAGTGAATAAAGCTCAAGCAAAAAACAGGATTGAAAAATTGAGAAAATATATTGATAAGACGCGTTATCGTTACCATGTTCTTAATGATCCGAGCGTGACTGATGCCGATTATGACTCGCTGATGGAGGAACTAGTCAAACTGGAAAATTCATTTCCTGAGTTTGCTGATCCCAATTCACCGTCGCAAAAGGTCGGTGGAAAGCCGCTCGATAAATTTGTCAGGGTGGCTCATGCTTCACCGATGATTTCACTCGGTGATGCTTTTGACGAAGCAGAGATGCGAGAGTGGTATGAAAAAGTATTACGACTAGCCGCAACCGATGTGAAGAAATCGGGCTTTTATTGCGAGATCAAGATGGATGGATTAGCAGTCTCAGTGGTTTACGAAAAAGGACTTTTGAAATACGGGGCGACTCGCGGCGATGGGCAAACCGGTGAGGATGTGACGGAAAACCTCAAGACTATTCGGAGTATTCCGTTGCAATTACGTGATGAATCAAAATATTACAATTTTGCTTTGAAAAATCGCATTGAGATACGCGGTGAGGTTTATCTACCGCTCAAAAGTTTTGAGGCTCTAAATATTGATCGCAAAAAAAATAACGAAGCACTCTTTGCTAATCCGCGCAATGCCGCCGCCGGCAGTATCCGTCAACTTGATCCAAAAATCGCCTCTTCTCGTAATCTTGATTTTATGGCTTATGGTTTGACTGGAATTGAAACAAAAACTCACGAAGAAGAACATCAGATCATCAAGGATCTCGGCTTGCCGACCAACAAATTAAACCTTTACTGTACTGATCTGGATTCAATTTTCGAATTGAGAAAAAAGTGGGGCAAATTGCGACCAAAACTTGATTATCAGATTGATGGTATTGTCGTCAATATCAACGATGAAAAGCTTTTTGCCAAGCTCGGAGTTGTCGGTAAATCACCCCGTGGGGCGATTGCTTTCAAATGGCCGGCCGAGGAGGTGACAACGATAATCGAGGAAATTGCCGTGCAAGTGGGTCGGACTGGTACTTTGACGCCGGTAGCTCATCTAAAACCAGTTCTTGTCGCCGGTTCGACGGTGTCACGGGCGACGCTGCACAACGCTGATGAGATCGTCAAAAAAGATATTCGAATAGGCGACACGGTTGTCATCCGCAAAGCCGGTGATATCATCCCTGAGGTTGTCAAATCGATCAAAGAATTGCGAACAGGTAAAGAAAAAAAATTCAAAATGCCTGAGTCCTGCCCGATCTGTGGTGGAAAAATCGAACGTAGAGCTGGTGAGGTGGCTTATCGTTGTATTAACAAAAAATGTTTTACGATTCGCCGTCGAGAGCTGGAACATTTTGTCTCGAAAACCGCTTTTGACATCGATGGAATGGGACCAAAAATTGTTGAACAGCTATTAAACGAAGGAATTGTCAAAGATCCGGCCGATCTCTTTGGGATAGAAATTGGCGATCTCGAACCACTCGAGCGTTTTGCCGAGAAATCAAGTCAAAATATCATCTCAAGCATCAATTCGCACAAAGATATTGCCTTCGAGCGATTTATTTATGCTTTGGGAGTTCCACTGGTCGGGATTGAGACAGCAATTGACATCGCCAAAAAATTTCATTCTCTTGATAATTTATTGAAGGCAAAATCAGAAGAAACCAGTGCGATTTATGGTGTTGGCGAGAAGGTGGCGAAAGCGGTTGTTGATTATTTTAATGATTCAGCCAACAAAAAATTGATCGAAAAATTGTTGACCGCCGGCATCAAAGTTATAGATTATCACTCGCCGGTCAAAGCCAATAAATTTCAGGGCGGAGTTTTTGTCGTCACCGGTAGTCTGGAAACACTGACGCGCGATGATGCCCACAAAAAAATTGTCGAACTTGGCGGTAAGACGGGCTCGGCGGTGACAAGCAAGACTGGCTTTGTCATTGCCGGTGAAAATCCAGGCTCGAAATACGACAAGGCAAGAAAGCTAGGGATTAAGATTTTGACCGAAAAGCAATTTCTTGAGATGATAAAATAAATCCCAAACTCTAAATTATAAATCCTAAATAATATCAAAATATAAATACAAAAATTCAAAAGTTTTAAAATTTGATGTTTTAAATTGGAATTTATTTAGAGTTTAGATATTAGAATTAGGACTTACGCGTTTTATTGATATTAGTATTTGTGTCATTCCCGCGGAGGCGGGAATCCAGGCAAGCAATACTTGGAGATTAAGTATAACTCAGCTTACCTGGATCCCCGGGTCATGGCGTTGCCTGCCCGAGGATGACAGCAAGCGTGTAAGTCTTAAAAATTTAGAATTTGACCCAAGGAGATTTTAACATGCCCACTCTAAAACCAATCAAAAATATCGAGAAACTTCGACATCTCAGCAAAGCTGACGTGCATATTCATTCCCTCCACTCGGATGGTCGACCTACTATCAAAGAGATTCTTGATTATGTCGAAGAAAAGACAGATTTGAATGTGATCGCCATCACTGACCACGACACGATGGATGGAGCTTTCGAGGCAGAGAAGTTGATGCGGAAAAAGAAATATCGTTTCGAATTGATTCTCGGCGAGGAAGTTTCGAGTAAGGAGGGTCATATCTTGAGTTTGTTTTTGAAAGAGCCGATCAAGCCGGGGATGAGCGCCCGCGAGACGATAGAGGAGGTTCATCGGCAGGGTGGTGTGGCGATTGCAGCACACCCCTTCGAACATCTGCGTTATCAGTTGTCTGACGGCTTGACGATGGATGGAGTCGGTCTGAAAACATTGCTCAAGGAGAAGGCTAGTTGGAATGGGATTGAGATCGTCAATGCAACGCCGACGCTTCGTGATGAAAATTTATGGGCTGCGTTTGTCAACAGAACGATGATACACAAAGCAGAAACAGGTTCTTCCGATGCTCATATCGTCGAGGCAATTGGTAAAGGGTATACCTTATTTGAGGGTAAGACAGCGGCTGATTTTCGCCACGCTCTCGCCCATCATCAGACACAGGCGATGAACGCGCGCTGGAATCTGTATGCTTTTACTCGCTACGCTTTTTTCTTTTTTCCGGTCTGGTTACGATTGCTGTTTTTCACGCTTGTTCATGGCCGACCAAAGAAAAAGGTAGATAATGTTGATGTGCCCAAGGAGTTCAACATCGAGGACAAAAACAGATTTTGAAGATAGGTTGTTTGACCAGTGTTTGACCAGCATGGTAAAATTGAAAAACAATAATTTGGAAAAGGGGAATGATATGTTGGACAAACAGGATTTAAAAGCAATCGAAAAAATAGTAGGTGGATCAGAGAATCGTCTCGGGGGCGAGATCAAGAAAGTCGAGACCTCACTTCGTGGTGAGATTAAGGAAGTTGAGACGTTGTTTCATGACGAGATCAATGGTGTAGAGAATCGTCTCGGGGGCGAGATCAAGAAAGTTGAGACGTCACTTCATGGTGAAATCAATGAAGTGAAGACATCACTTCAGAATGAGATCAAGAAAACAAAAACGTCGCTTCAGAATGAGATCAAGGAATCTGAAATATCGCTTCGGGGTGAGATCAACAGCGTGGAGGGTCGTCTCAGAGGTGAGATCAAAGATACAGAAAACAGGATAGTCTCAATTTTGAGTCGTGAAATTACTGATTTGGCTGAGATAAACCATGCGATTATTGAAAAAGTTGATAAGATTTCCGAACTCGAAAAACGAATTATGCGGATCGAACACAAAGTTGGGATAACCGCGTAAATTTTTAAACGCATGGCCGTTGAACTTTATAAGCGCAAGTGCTACTATTTGCATATAGTATTGAGGTTTTTTGTTATGTCTAAATTGTCAAAAGACGAAGTCGCCCACATCGCCAAACTTTCTCGGCTCAAACTATCTGATGAAGAGATCAGTCGTTTTAGTGACCAGCTCTCAGATGTTTTGGAATATGTCGGTCAGCTTGGAGAAGTTGAGACAGATAATGTCGAGCCGCTAAACAACGTGACTGGACTTTCCAATATCTATGTCGAAGACAAAATCGAACCTTCTAAAATTTCCGCCGCTGATATTGGTAAAAATGCACCGGAATTTAAAGATGGCTTTTTCGTCGTGCCGGGAGTTTTCGAATAATCATTATATATAGGACTTATAAGTCCTATAGGTCGGGTAAGTCTTATATGCTATATGAACTTACAATTAAATCTGCTTCGGAAAAGCTCGCTAGTGGCGAGATTAGTTCGGTTGAATTAACTGAAAGTATTTTGGAACGGATTAAAGCAGTCGATTCAAAAGTTGGCGCCTACATCACAGTTTGTGAAAAAGAAGCTCTGGGGATGGCACGGGCTTCGGATGAGCGACGCAAGAGCGGCAAGATTTTGTCAGAAATCGACGGTATTCCGATCGCTGTTAAAGATTTGTATCTGACCAAGGGTATCAGGACGACAGCCGCCTCAAAAATTCTTGACGACTTTATCCCACCATACGAGTCGACAGTGACGGCTCATTTGTGGGCTGCCGGCGCTGTCCTGATCGGCAAGACAAATCTTGACCAGTTTGCGATGGGTTCTAGTACAGAAACTTCAGCTTACAATACTGCGACAGAATATGATTCGACGACGCGAAACCCCTGGGATTTGGAGCGAATTCCGGGTGGCTCCAGTGGCGGCTCAGCCGCAGCGGTGGCAGCGGATCTCTGTATCGCCGCAGTTGGTACTGACACTGGTGGTTCTATCCGTCAGCCAGCCAGTTTGTGTTCTATAACTGGCCTCAAGCCAACTTACGGCCGAGTTTCTCGCTATGGCATCATGGCGATGGCCTCGTCGCTAGACCAGGCCGGCCCGATGACGAAGACAGTTGAGGACGCGGCGATCTTGCTCAAATATATGTCTGGTCATGACAAACACGACTCGACTAGCTCGAAACGAGAAGTGCCGGAGTATTCCTCGGGACTCGGGACTCGGGACTTGCAACTTAAAGTCGGAGTACCAAAAGAGTTTTTTGGCGCCGGTCTTGATCCGGAAGTGGACAAGATTATTCGCGAAGCGATTGATAAATACCGAGAGATGGGCGCCGAAATCGTCGATGTTTCGCTGCCTCTGATTAAATACGCGCTTGCTGTTTATTACATTTTGATGCCAGTCGAGGTTAGCTCAAACTTAGCCAGATATGACGGAATAAGATATGGTTATTCTGTTCTCAAACACCAAACACCAAGAAACAATAACCAAACACTGGATGAGGTTTATTCAATTTCTCGGGCTGAGGGTTTTGGTGCTGAAGCGAAACGGCGCATCATGCTTGGGTCATACGTTTCCTCTGCCGGCTATGCGGATGCATATTACAAAAAAGCTCTGAAAGTTCGGACTCTGATCAAGAACGAGTTTGATCGAATTTTTGAAAAAGTTGACCTTTTGATCGCACCGGTAGCTCCTTCGCCAGCTTTCAAATTTGGTGAAAAAACAGCTGATCCACTATCGATGTATTTAAGTGATGTCTTGACGGTGCCGATCAATCCAGCCGGGCTACCAGCGATGAGTTTGCCGGCAGGATTTACAAAAGAGAATCTGCCGGTTGGTCTGCAGCTGATCGGTCCGATGTGGGGGGAACAGACGATTTTAAATACGGGTCATGCGTTTCAGCAAGTAACAAATCATCATTTGCAGAAACCGAAAATTAAATAATCAATAACCAAGAAACAAACATCAAAAATATTCAATTTTTCAAAAAATCAATTCTAAATTTTGGTTATTGTATCTTGGTGTTTGATTATTACTAAAGGAATTAGTCGATGGGTAAGAAATCACAAATTAGACGTGAGAAAAAAGAGTTAGGCGAAAAAGAGCGCAAGGAAATACTTCGCCGACTTGAACGCGCTCAAAATCCTTGGGCGACGTTTTGGAAACGTCTCGATTTTTGGATTTATGTTGTCTGCTTTGTTCTAATCGTCGCTTTTCCGTTTCTTCACCCCACCGTCTTCGGTCCGGGCAAGGCGATCCTACATACATCGATGGGTGATGTAGAGATGACTTTTTATGACGGAACAGCGCCAAAAACAATCGACAATTTCAAGAAATTAGCCGAGGGCGGATACTACAACGGCCTTCTCTGGCACCGAGTTATCAAGGAATTTATGATTCAGACTGGTGATCCGAATAACGATGGTACCGGTGGCGAAAGTGCCAATGGCGGAACTTTTGCCGATGAGATAAACGCTGACTCACTGGGCTTGAATACGGAAATTGTCGGGCAAACTCAGGCAGTGTATAATCAGCTTACGAGTGAAGAGAAGGTGGCTGATGCTAATATGACGGTCAAGGCGTATTATGAATCGAAGGGGTACCACTACATTACCTCAGTGACTTCACATAAGTTGGTCGCCGGCTCAGTAGCGATGGCAAATCGTGGCCCTGATACAAATGGCAGCCAATTCTTCATCGTGACTGATTCACCCCAGCCACATCTTGACGGTCAGCATACCGTTTTTGCTTACGTCTCGAAGGGCATGGATGTTGTCAAGAAAATCTCCGAGGTGGCAACCGATTCTGAGACTGACAAACCGCTCGATCCAGTCAAGGTTAATACTGTCGAAATAATTGACAATTAAAAATGTAATTCCATCACGGATCTCGTTTCACGGATATTCACTGATGGCTCCCGTAAATATGTGATGGTTTGTATCTGTGTTGATCCGTGTAACAAGATCTGTGTTAGAATAATCATTATTATTTGTATGTCCAACAACAAAAAGCAAAATTATCAGCCCGACATCATCCAATCAATTGCCATCGGCATTGGCAAGGCGATTTGGTGGGTGGTCAAATTACCATTTGGCGGCTTGAAGTCAAGACACAAGCAAGGTGGTTTGTCAGTTCATGACAAGAATTATTTGGTCGAGCGACGGCTGGAAATTGAAAAAATGCTCCGAAGTAGCAATCAGCTTGAATTACGACAAGCCCTGATCGAGGCCGATAAACTGGTCGATCACGCTCTCAAATTGCAATGGTTTGCTGGTGCGACATTTGCTGATCGTCTGCGCAAAGCCGAGAGACAAATTAAACCAAGTCTATATCAGGAAATCTGGCAGGGTCACAAATTGCGAAATGAGATTGTTCACGAGCAGGGTGATAATATTTCTGCTTCTGAATTACAAACCGCGGTGGAAAAACTGCTCGGATATATTAAAAACATCTAGGAGATAAGATGACAGAACCGGGCGGACCAGGAGAATCTGAGGTATCTCGAGTTGAGAAAACAGAAAAATTGCCCCTGGTAGACATTTTGTCTGAACTAAAAGGGCTATCCAACCTCAACAGATCAATCCAGTTGGGCAAATATTATATGATATTATCAGTTCAAAGTCTTGTACGACATGCGGCTGAAATGAAGAAAGAACTTGATCCTGACGTAGTCGAATTAGTAGAAAAATCTAAAAGAATTTCCTCGGATATTGAAACAGAAATTGCAAAATATCCTTTGATATCAAGTGAGGCAAATTGGTATTGGAGCAAAATTTTGCACAAGCAAGCTGATGAATTATCAGCAAAAGATGAAAACAGACTTAGAAACTACCATCAAGAAATTATCCAGATATACTTTGCTTTGGCGGCAATTGGATATTCCAACGGTGATCTCGGAGTCACAGAGACTCCATCGTCATCAGCTGAAGACGGAGCAAAATAAGACTTTTAGTAAAGTGCCCAAAATTATGAAAAATTTCAAAACAACAATCGGTTTAGAAATTCATGTCCAGCTTGCGACAAAAAGCAAGATGTTTTGTCGTTGCGATAACCAGTCCTTCGCCGAGGCGACGGATGACAAGCAGTCTGTAGCTATCAAACCAAACACACTCGTTTGTCCGGTTTGCCTTGGTCTGCCAGGCGCTCTGCCGGTGGCAAACAAGACAGCCATTGAGTGGACGATAAAGACCGGGCTCGCTCTCAATTGTGAGATTCCCGCAACAGCCAAATTTGATCGCAAACACTATTTCTATCCGGATCTGCCAAAAGGCTATCAGATTTCGCAGTACGATGAACCGTTCGCCAGCAGGGGCTGGCTCAAGTTAAAAGTTAAAAGCGAAAAGTCAACAGTGGAAGATGAAGTCACGATCAGATTAAATCGCATTCATCTCGAAGAAGACGCTGGTAAATTGATCCACAAAAATGGTACAAGTCTGGTCGATCTAAACCGCGCCGGTACGCCACTGATGGAGATAGTGACTGAGCCGGATATTACCTCGCCTGCGATGGCCGGCGATTTCTTGCGCAAGCTGCAGAAGATTGTTCGTGACGTCGTCGAAGTTTCCGAAGCGAGCATGGAAAAAGGCCATCTGCGCTGCGACGCCAATATCTCAGTGAGAAAGTTGCAAGTACCGAGTACACAGTACCGAGGAGAAACCGAGATAGGCTCGGAACTCGGAACTCGGAACTCGGAACCAATAAAGATGTCACAAATTATTGAAATTAAAAATCTAAATTCATTTCGCTTTATTGAAAAAGCTCTGACAAAAGCAGAGGAAAAATTAAAAAGTGAATATCCAGCTTGGCCGGCCAAGTTGACCAAGGAAACTTGGGGCTACAACTCAAACAATGACTCAATTTATCTCCAGCGAGCAAAAGAGGAAGCCGCGGACTATCGTTATTTCCCAGAGCCTGACCTACCACCAGTAAAATCGGCTGAGTTCGATTTGGACAAACTAAAAGAATTGACCAAAGAAAATATGGAAGTGAAAGTGGCGAAATTGCAGGAAATGGAAGTGCCAAATCAGTATATCGCAGCCATCGTCTCAAATCGAGGGGACTTTGAGCTGTTTGATAAATTAGTTTCAGAAGCCGGCATCGAGTATGCGCCTGAAGTTGCCAGATTGCTCGTCCAAAAGTCTTTTGGTAAAACGACCGACTTCTCGGACAGAGAAATATCAGAACTTGCAAAACTTGTTGTAACAGACACAAGCAAGAAAAATCTGCTTTCTGCAATTAAGTTTATTTTATCTGGAAAAAGCTTTGACGATGCTATGAGCGAGATCAACCAAAATCAGACCGGAGAAGATGAGATTTTGAAAATTGTCGAGAAAGTTTTGATTGACAATCCGGCAGAATTTGCTCGCTACAAAGTCGGCGAGAAAAAATTGTTTGGTTTTTTTGTCGGAGCGGCCATACGCGAGTCGAAGGGTTCAGCCGATCCTCAGCTAGTTAATAGAATATTAAAGGAGAAATTATGAAAAAGATAGGAAAAGGTTTACGTAAAGAATTTTTGAAGACGATGATCCAGCTGGCCACAGCCGGTTTTGGTCTGGTCGCAGCTTTGGCTTGGAACACAGCAATCCAGGGAATCATCAAAAGGGTGATACCCGACACTGATTCCGGTCTCTGGTCACAGGTTGTCTATGCTATCATAGTGACGTCTATCGCAGTGTTTGTGACCTACAGTCTCGGGAAAATGCTGCAACTGGAAGAAGAAAAAGAGGCCGCTGCAGAACAGAAAAAAGCGAAATAAAATTGTCTCGTTGTTGTGGTATAATTTGGATAGGTTGACGAGCTGATGCTCATGAACCGTTAGTATTAAGCGCGGAGGAGGAAAATGACGACAGAAGCCTGGGTTCAGATCTTGATCGCAGTTTCGATCGTGGCAGTGATTGTCCTGATTGCGGCGTTGTATAGACTGTTCGATGTTCTCGGTGATGTCAAAGAAACGACAGCAATTGCTGAAAAAAGGGCCAAGGAAATTGATGCCAAGATCGATGAGGCAGAGGAGAAAATACATACCTATTCGGGCTCACTTAAAAAATTCTTCACGTCCCTCGGCGTGATCAAAATGGTTGCTGACAGATTTAAGAAAAAGAAAGCGAGTAAAGATGAGTAAAAGCAATAAGGGTAAATTCGTTCTTGGTGCATTAGCTGGCGCTCTAGCTGGAGCAGCTGCTGGCGTCTTGCTGGCGCCGAAGAGTGGCAAGGAAACTCGCAAAGACCTGGCCAAAAAGGCGAAGGAATTAAGCAAAAAGGGCAAGGACTTGGTCGAAAAAGAGACCAGTATCGCTAAAGAAAAAATCAAGGAAACTGCGGAAACTGTCGCGAAAAAAATGGAGTAAATTAACAGTTAATTGGTTAATCAGTTTAGGACTTACGCATTTAAACCATTCCCATATTTGTCATCCCGCACTGTAAGCTTGAGATGCGGGATCTTGAGCTATTATATAGTAAGATCCCTGCTCTCTAGCCACAGGCAGGGATGACAGGAACCGCGTAAGTTCTACAATTATTAAAATAAAAAGAGGTAGTTATGGCCAAAATTGAGTTTGATGATCCGTATTATGCCGAGATTGACAAAAAGAAAACGAACCGTTTCGGAAAGTTTTTGCTGACTGTTTTGATGATAGCGCTGATTTTTGTCAGTGGAGCAGTTGGTGGTATCGGGGGCATCATACTGCTCTCGCAGGACAGCAACTCTTTAGCCAAAAAGCTTGGCTTGTCAAATGTGACCATTCCTACTGTCTCAACTCAGAAAATCACCGTCCAGGAATCAAGCGCTATCATCGATGCGACGAAAAAGGTAGCAAACTCTGTCGTCTCGATTACCTTAAAATCAACAGCTCAAAATATTTTTGGACAGACTTATCAAACTTCTGCGGCCGGGACCGGCTTTATCATCACCAGTGACGGACTTATCTTGACCAACAAGCACGTTGCCAGCGATTTGACTGCGGCATATACAGTGGTGACTTACGATGGTACTGCTTATGATGCCAAGGTACAGTCAAAGGATCCGGTCTATGATCTGGCAGTGCTCAAGATAGAAGCTCGCAACTTGCCTGTTGTCGACCTTGGTGATTCAAGTGATTTGCAGATCGGACAATACGTTGTGGCGGTCGGCAACGCTCTGGGTCAATTTTCCAACACCGTGACGGCTGGAATTATCTCCGGCAAAGGTCGCCAGATCGACGCGTCATCAGAAACTGGTGTCGGTTCTGAAACTCTAAGTGGTTTACTCCAAACTGACGCAGCTATCAATCCAGGTAATTCCGGCGGGCCACTGGTTAATCTAGCCGGCCAAGTCGTCGGCATCAACACGGCCGTCGCTTCAGGGGCTCAGGGCATCGGCTTTGCCATCCCGATAAATTCGGCCAAAGCTGATATCGACAGCATCAAGTCGACTGGAGCTATAGTTCGACCATATCTCGGTGTCCGCTACGTCGAAATTACTCCTGATATTGCAAAGGCAAATGAATTGGCAGTGGATTATGGTGCTTTGATCCAGGGTGCTGGTCTAGGCAGTCCAGCAATTGTTTCTGGCTCTCCAGCAGACAAGGCAGGATTGATGGAAAACGACATTATCACTGAGGTAAATGGCACAAAAATTGATCAAAATAATTCGCTTTTGACCCTGATCCAACAATTCAAGGTCGGCGACAATATCACACTGAAAGTTCTCTCTGGTGGTAAAACCAAAGAGGTCAAGGTAACTCTAGACCAAGCCAGTAACTAAATGAGAAACAAGAAAGACATCTCAAGCATTTAACCACAAGGTGGAGATTTTAGATGGCTGCAAATCAAATTTGCACTGTATCAACAGATACAATAGTAGATTACGGCAAAAAATCTGTCGAAATGAGAAAAACACGAGATGTCATCAAAGTTTGTCCAAATGTCAAACTAAAAAATCGTGACGATCTTTCGACGTATTATACTCCGGGGATTGCCGAGGTCTCGAAGACAATCGCGGCCGACAAAGTCAAGGTCTTTGACCTGACAATCAAGCGAAACTCGGTCGCTGTCATCTCTGACGGTTCGGCGGTTCTGGGTCTGGGTAATATCGGTCCGGAGGCGGCTCTGCCGGTGATGGAAGGGAAAGCTCTGCTTTTTTCGAAATTTGGCGGGATAAATGCTTTTCCGATCTGCTTGGCGACACAGAAAACAGAGGAAATTATTCAAACAGTGCGCAACATTGCCCCTGGCTTTGGTGGTATCAATCTCGAAGATATCTCAGCGCCGCGCTGTTTTGAGATCGAGGACAGATTGCAGGACTTAGGAATTCCAGTTATGCACGATGATCAACATGGTACAGCCGTGGTTGTTTTGGCTGGCTTGATAAATGCGCTCAAAGTTGTAAAGAAAAATTTTGATGGTCTGAAAATTGTAATTTCCGGTGCTGGCGCGGCCGGAACGGCGATCACCAAGCTGATCTTAAATTACTCCAAAAACAAGGCCAAAATCATCGTTATTGATCGGCAGGGTACAATTTATCTTGGTCGGCCGAAGATGACGGCAGCGAAGATAAATCTGGCAAAGCTGACTGGCAATAGTGAAAAAGGTAATTTGGCTGATGTGATAAAAAAAGCTGATGTTTTTATCGGTGTGTCAGCGCCAAAAGTTTTGAATACCGAAATGGTTCATTTGATGAATAAAAATGCGATTGTCTTTGCGATGGCAAATCCGGTGCCGGAGATTGATCCGGAGGAAGCAAAAAAAGCTGGTGCCAAAGTTATCGCGACTGGTCGGTCTGATTTTCCAAATCAAATCAACAATGTCCTCGCTTTCCCTGGAATTTTCCGAGGAGCGCTCGATGCTCCAGCCAAGAAAATTACCGATGAAATGTTGTTGGCCGCCGCTTTGGCGCTAGCAAATTTTATCAAAAAACCAACTGCGGAGTATATAATCCCGAGTCCGTTTGACCTCTCAATCGCCAACATTGTGGCTAAAGCTGTACACAAAGCAGTGAAGTAGAAAATAGCGCTGCGGTTGACTATTGTGACGCAATCAGAAGATAGCGCTTGAGGCCTGCGAGGTCTTTTTTTGATTCAATAGTTGCCGCGGGGAAGTTTGCTTTTGCAAAGTTTTGAATCTGGTCTGCATTGCGAGGATCGAGTTCAAGTAAAATAATACCGTGAGCATTTAAATATTTTTTTGCTTCGGTCAGAAAGTTTTTAATTATTGCTGCGCCGTTATCATTGGCAAAGATGGCGTTAGCTGGTTCGAATGAGATGCTGTCATTCCCGCGCAGGCGGGAATCCAGGAAGTTGTGTTGCTTGTCTTGCCTGGATCCCGGATCAAGTCCGGGATGACAAGGGAAGGGAACATAAGGCAGGTTAGCGATGATAATGTCATACTTCCTGTGGAGTAGGCGATTGGAGAAGAGGTCGGAGTGATAGAACTTCACATTGTTCGATTGTTCGATTGTTCGATTGTTGAGCAACCGTCTAGCGTTTCTTTTCGCAACTCTGAGAGCTTTTTTGTTTACATCTGATGCAAAAAATCGCAATTGCTTCATTGCTCCATTGCTCCATTGTTTTTCTGTTTCCAAAATCAAAGAGATGATGATACAGCCGGAGCCTGTGCCCATATCAAGAATTTTCAATTTACAATTTTCAATTTTCAATAAATTTTTAATTTTTAATTTTACAATTTTCAATGATTCCTCGACTAAATTTTCTGTTTCCGGGCGGGGGATAAGGACATTGCGATTGACGGTAAAATCGTGCCCAAAAAATTCCTTGTGACCGACAAGATAGGCAATTGGTTCAAAATTTGAACGTTTTTTGACTAATTTATTTAATTTATTTAATTGGCCATTTGTCAGCGGCATCTCGGGGTGCATCAACAAAAAAGCCTCGTCGTTTTCTAAGACAGATTTCATCATGATGGTAACGTCGAGTTCAGCGTTTTTGATGCCGGCCGCTTTCAATTTGCGGACAGCTTTTTTATTAAAATCGACAATTTTCATTTGAATCTATAATTACATTGTCGTCCCGGACTGTGGCTTGAGATCCGGGATCCAAGAAGTTCGGTTGTGGTTGTGCCGCCTGGATTCCCGCCTTCGCGGGAATGACAGAATGGTGTCACTGTGACACTGCCGCTAGCTTTCTCGACTGGTCCTCTGTGCTGAGAGCGGTGAGCATCAGGGCGATGTCGCCATCCATCAGACCAGGTATGTTGTGCCACGACTGATTGATGCGGTGATCGGTGACGCGATCCTGAGGAAAGTTGTATGTCCGAATCTTTTCTGACCGGTCCCCTGTCCCGATCTGCGAACTGCGGAGATCACGCCTTTCCTTTGTCAGTTTTTCTTCTCTTTCAGCCAAGATTCTCGAACGCAGGATCGAGAGCGCCTTTTCCTTGTTTTTGAGTTGGCTGCGTTCGTCTTGGCACGCGACGACTGTGCCTGTCGGCAGGTGAGTGATGCGGACAGCGGAGTCGGTCGTATTGACTGATTGGCCACCAGCACCACCAGAATGGAAAACATCGATCCGCAAGTCTTCTGTTCTGATCTCGACATCGGCTTCCTCTGCCTCTGGCAGGACAGCGACTGTGATTGCCGAAGTGTGGACGCGTCCCTGCTTTTCTGTCTCGGGGATGCGTTGGACACGGTGAACACCGGATTCATATTTCATTTTGGAATAAACTTTACTGCCACTGACTTCGAAAGTCAGATTTTTGATCCCGCCAATCCCCGTCTGTTGTGAATCCATGACGTTGACTTTCCAGTCTGATCGCTCAGCAAAACGAAAATACATACGAGCAATCTCGGCGGCAAAAAGTTCCGACTCATCTCCACCGGCACCGGGCCGAATTTCAATGATGACATTTTTCTCATCGTTTGGGTCATGTGGTAGGAGGGCAATTTCAAGAGCTTTTTCTAATTGCTCTCTTTCTGCTTCAAGAGAAATCAATTCTTGAGCCGCCATTTCACTAAGTTCAGGATCGTTTTCAGTGATCATCCCCTGATTTTCGCTAATATTTTTTAGCACAACAAAATATCGCTTGATGAGGTCGGCTAATTCTACTAATTCGGATTTTTCCTTGGCAATTTTATTGGCCATGTTTTGATCGCGGACAATTTCTGGATCAGTCAGTTGAGATTCAAGCTCATTGTAGTGGTCTAAGATAGATTGTAATTTTTCTGAATTCATAACATATGAAAGGCTAAAATTAACGAAATTAACGAAACACGAATATAATGTATTTGTCATCCTCGGGCAGGCATCGACCATGACCCGGGGATCTAGGAAGTTCGGTTGCGATTGTGCTGCCTGGATTCCCGCCTGCGCGGGAATGACAGACATAAAATAACAAAAAATCAGCTTTGACTAATATTATACTCTAGTCTGGGCCGATTTTAATACAGAAAACGTAGCTATTTTTCTTTTTTAGTAGTTTCAATGACTTCACCGTTAACAGCCGGAGATTCTGAACTTTCAACTTTTTCGACCAGAGGCCGATCAGCCTTTGGCTGAAATTTTGAACTTTTAACTAACTTGGCTTCTTTCATCTTGGCAGATGCTTCCATTCGAGACTTGAATTTGTCGACACGGCCAGCGGTGTCAACAAGTTTTTGCTTGCCAGTATAGAACGGATGACACTGTGAACAGATCTCAACCTTTATCTCGTCACGAGTCGAACCGGTCACAAACTTGCCACCGCAGACGCAGGTAGCTGTAATGTTGTTGTATTGTGGGTGAATGTTTTGTTTCATTATGTACGGATTTTAGCATAGTCTTGAACTTGCGTCAATATTGTGCTAGTATCAACCTTAGATTTATCAAGGGGAAATCGACACGTTCATCTCAAAGCAATTTCTCGCGTCACTGACGTGAAGTTGGGCGGATGTATTAAGAAATTGCAAAAATTTATATTTATTAATTTTTAATTTCTAATCAAGTCTTAATTTTCAATTTTTAGACATTAATAATTAGAAATTGAATAAAAATTAAGAATTAAAAATTAGAAATTAGAGGACATTGTTATGAATCAGCCTACACTTCGTGAACTTCTTGATGCCGGTGTTCATTTCGGTCACAAAACATCACGCTGGTCGCCCAAGATGGCGTCATACATTTTCACATCTAGGGCTGGCGTCCATGTCGTCAATCTGGAGAAAACGGCTGAGAAATTAGCTGAAGCGACAAATTTTTTAGAGAGAGAAGCTGCTGCCGGCAAAACCTTTATTTTTGTCGGGACAAAGAAACAGTCCGGTGATATTGTCAAAGAAGCGGCTATTTCTTGCAATATGCCATATGTTAACACTCGTTGGCTTGGTGGAACACTAACTAACTTCGAGATGGTTCGTAGCTCGATCAAAGCCTACAAGCACAAAAAAGATGAGTTGGAAAATCCAAAAACCGAGTTAAGTAAAAGTGAATTATCTAAAGTCAGGCAAGCGGTCGAGAGAGGTGAAAAATTTCTTGGTGGTCTGGTCGGTCTCGAGCGAAAACCAGATGCGCTGATTCTTTTTGGTTCGCACGATGAAAAAAATGCTGTCAAAGAAGCAACAAAAACCGGTGTACCGATCATTGCTTTGACTGACACAAACACCGATCCAACACTTGTGGATTATCCGATCCCTGCAAATGATGATGCGACGAAATCCGTCAAACTTTTTGCCGAACTTTTTGCCGCTGTTATCAATGACGCAAAACAAAATAAAGTAGTCGAAGAAAAGAAAGAAGATAAATAAATTAACCTAATTATTCTAATTTCTAATTTCCGCCAGCTGGCGGACTAAACAAGCACCAATATCTAAACTGTTAGAAATTAAGATTTGGGATTTGTTTAGAAAATTAGAGCAATTAGAACAATTAGAA
>PEZW01000025.1:29182-29324 GCA_002773985.1 Candidatus Berkelbacteria bacterium CG10_big_fil_rev_8_21_14_0_10_43_13 | reverse complement strand
AAATACGGATTGGTCACAAGAGACATCAAGAACTCTTTGGTAAAAGTTTTTTTGAACCAGTTTTCGATACCCTTCTTGGCCGCGTCTTCAGCTAATTCCTTGCCAGCCTCAGCCTTACTCGGCTGCTGGTCAGTCTTCTGTG
>PEZW01000025.1:28881-29123 GCA_002773985.1 Candidatus Berkelbacteria bacterium CG10_big_fil_rev_8_21_14_0_10_43_13 | reverse complement strand
TGTTGAGCCGGGGGTTTCATATCACCACTGATGCCGGGTTGTGGCGGCACACTCTGGTCTTGCGTTGGTGTCTGTGCTTCTGCCCTTGCTTGCTCGGCTGCTTTAGCCTGGTCGGCTTGCGCCTGTGCTTGAAGCGCTTCTTGCTCTTCAGTTCCTCTATTCTGAGCAGTTGGTGTTGCGTCAAACTGATCGTCATCTTCGTCTCCGTCATCATCCCAATTAGTTGGCTGATCACTTTGAGT
>PEZW01000025.1:0-28855 GCA_002773985.1 Candidatus Berkelbacteria bacterium CG10_big_fil_rev_8_21_14_0_10_43_13 | reverse complement strand
CGAGTCCGTATTTGCTCTCGCCAAAACCAGCGATTTTTCCTTCAGAATCTATCGCTTGCTTTAGACCGATAATCTCTGTCTGGTTTTGGGCAATATTTTGGCCACGATTAATCTCTGCAGTTAATTCTGCAATACGTTTTCTCAGCCTGGTAAGTCGTTCATTTGTTGATTCGTAAACCACGCCCCTCCTGTTAAAAGCCAGTCGGCTATTCAGCTTATCAGCTAGTCAGCTTTTCAGCCTATCAGCTGATGAACTGATAAACTAACTGGCTGATAAACTGATGAACTTAATTCACTTTCAAAGCATAAATCTGATTGCCTGATTCATATAAAAGTAATTTGCCGTCATCGGAAAAAGCAATTGACTGGATGTTTGTACTGCCAAGATTTGAGATAGCAAAGCCGGAATCAGTCACGCTAGTTGTGTCAAAACGGAAAATAGTTTGTGTCTTTGTCGCCGGATCGGTCGTTGCGACGACGATGTCTTGTGAATCCTTGGTCCAGACGACTGTGTCGAGATTGGCTTGAATTTTCAGATCTGTTTTGTCGTTGCCATCTTTGTTCATCAGAAACAGCTCAGGCAGGCTTTGCCCTGAGATGGTAGCAGTATATAGGACATGGTTGCTGTCCGGTGAAAAAACCGCTCCAATATTATTTCCGCTATCGACGACGGTTTTTAGCTCTCTAGAATAAGTATTGAGCATGTAGATCTTGTTCTCGTCAGCATTCTTGTTCTGAGGTACTATTATCAGCCATTCAGAATCTGGCGACCAGCGCAATACAGGATTGTCTATGCCGAGTTGATTGAAGTTCAGAATTCTGGTGATTTCGGTGTTTGTCGTGTTGGTAAAAATCAGTGATCTTTCGCCAGTTGCAGGTGTGTAGTAATAAGCGATTTTCGAATTATCCGGTGACCAGGCAATCGAGCCGATGTCGTTTCCGCCCCCGAAGGGGCCCCCATTGGGGCACCAAGGAGTCTCTGTCTGATGAACGAAGTCGTATTTCATAAAATCAAACAGACCGATACTGCTGGAATGACGGAGCAGGGCGAGCTGCTTGTCTGGCGACCAGACAATTTCCTTAATGTCGTTGATGACATCGCCAGTAATCGGCCGATTTTCGATCACATTGACGTTACCATTTTCGCTAATCCCAACCTTGGCCTTGAAAATTGCGCTTCCAGAGAAATAATAACCGTCATTGAAATCACTACCCTTCATCAGAAGATTGCCGGTGGTGTTTATCTTGATCGGTCGTGGTGTTGAAGACAGGGTGATGTTAACTTTTTTATTCATTCCGCGACCGAGTTTGAGAACCTCGTTTTCACTTATATAGTTTTCAGCTTCAATCTTCAGCTGATGGTCGCCGATCGAGGTGTTTATGCCTACTTCTCCAGCGATAACTTTTAATTTTTTCCCATCGAGTAAAACACTGGCAGTCCGCGGTGAAACTGTGATCGTCAGAAACGAGCGTGTGAAAAACCAAACAAGCAAGACTGTAGCAACGATCAAAATTGCTCCAACGATGTAAACAGTTCTCTTAATTTTCTTCAATTCGACATTCATAGCTTTGTTCTTAGTTTAGCTTTAATTTATCATTCTCGCAATTACGCCCATTTCTCCGGGGTCCTGGCTGGCATTTACTCGTGGTCCGCGATGACCAAGCGATGCGCTAACATACAAGAGCCCCGGGAAAAGGCTGTTGTTGCCGGTGTATATCAAGACGTGACCTATTCCCTCGCTACTACCATAGTAACATTTCGACCCGGAACAATGACCCATAAACAGAATGTCGCCCGGTTGTAGATTGGTTTTTGTGTTTTTCATTAGCTTGTATTTTTCTGGATGATCTTCAACATGTTTAAATTGCCACCAGGTTCCCACTTCTGGAAATGATGGGTCGGCACCGCTTGTCCGGACTGCGTAGCTGACAAAGCGGCCGCAATCAGTGAAGCCCGTAACTCCACGACTACCCCAATTAAGAGCCTTGCCGGCATTGTAAGCGTAGGCAGATAGTTTTTCTTTGACATTTTTTGCTTTGAGGTTGACAAAACTTGATTGTCTGTCCTGACATCCATTGCCATCTTTGCATTCATGATCCTTAACATCCTTGGCAATTAGGAGAGCAACGTTTGCGGCCTTACAGGCTGACGACATCTCTGATGTGACTGTCTGTGTTTGACCACTACTGGACAGAGGCACAGATGCAACAATTGCGTTTGCAAGACCGCTCGCAAGTTTTCTTTTGTATGATATGTCGGTTGCATTTTTTGAACCCATCCCAAACATCTCTATCAGGGCCAGCGGCACAGTAGAATGCGTGGACATTATGAGATTTCCCTTGCCGTCCTGTAAGCTTGAGCCTTCACCCTCCGTGACTGCCCCTCTCGTTGTTTTTATATTTGCTGTTGTTGTCAAATAAGTTGTAATTTTTTTAGTCAAGTCCTGACTTCTAGCCGCAATGTCAGCTGATGGTCCGACGTTTTTGCCACTATCAGGAGCATTTGGTTGAGGGTATTCCATGAAGAAACCATCAGCAGCTCCGATATCTGCGTGAATTCTCAGTACAAGAGCAGGATTTTTACTGTTTGCAAAAGTAGCTCTAGCGACATTGTCAGTGTATTCATTTGTTGCGCCAGGCAACTTATCGTCGATATTTTCGTGGGTTAGATAGACCGTATATCCGCTTGCTTCCAACACAGGTCTTATTAGTTTTGCTACTTCTAAGTTGACCACCTCTTCTCCTGAGCCACTTCGGTCATTGGTCGTTGTTCCGTGACCTGGGTCTATCACAATAACGTTTCCATTACCGCTAGTTGTTGTGCCTCCTTGGCAAGCCTGGATAAAGCTTTGGCCAGCATTTGGAGAATTGACGGCGCAACCAACATTAAGTTTTTGAAAGTTTGTCCAGGTTCTCTTGGCGTATGTGCAGGCGCTACCAACTTGGTTGCCCCAGCACCCGCCGAGAGACGGAGGTGGTGTGGAAACATCATATCCGGCTGCTGCCCACTCTAGGCCATGTCTAATTCCAGCGTTATACGCTATTCCAGCGAAAAGTACTGCTTTTTCATCGGAAGAATTCGTTGGGAGCTTAATCTTCCTGTTGCTAAAATTCATTTTTAGTTTAAAGGCGGCAGCTAGTGCGTTGATATAAAATTCATTCTTTTTCGCGTGGGATTGATCTACATCAATCCCCATATGTTTACCAGCAGCAACAACAGCAGTCCAAGCTTCGTTCCATGTGCCTGAGCTGTCGATAACCTGAAATGGTCCATCGCCATTTGGCCAATCAGTGGCTGTCGTTGGTCTGTTCCCCCACGCGTCTCCGTTTTCAGATAGGTAAATAGCGCCAAGCAAAGATGGCTGTACGCCGGCTGCATTAGCCGCCGCTGTTATCTTGTCCTGGTAGCCCTCCGGGGCATTTGACCATGACTCACAACTTACGTCACCTGGTCTCGGCTCTCCTGTTCCAAATACTTGATAAATATAGTAACCGATAGCGATAATAAGAGTTGCCAGAAAAAGGGTCAGAACTACTAGTGGGATGCCAGTAAAAATCCCAACAATATTAATGACACCCTTTTTTGTCTTTATTTTATTCTTTGCCCCATTCAATTTTTGACTCCTGTTCTAACATCAAACCGCGTGATCAAAATCACTCAGTCAATTCAAACCTCGAGGAAATTATTCCATCAATTGTTTCGGGTCGGTCGTGATGATCTGGTCTTCTGTATATGATGCGACGGCCTTGAAGGCAACGTGGTTCAGTCCGGCAAAAAACAAGCCCTCGCCAACGTCTGATTCAAGCAGTAAATATTTCTCGCCCTCAGTCAGGTTGAAAGTTTCAGCGATGATGTCGATCGAAGCAGTCGACTGTTTCATTAGGATTTGCATCGAGGAGTTGGCGACCACTGCTTTGCCATAACGGCTCGCCAGAAAATCCTCGACATCCTGGCTGATGATTGTCAGACCGAGATAGTATTTACGGGCCCGCTTGGCTAGGCCGTGGAGAAATTTTGCCGAATCTTCGTATTGCATCATCCACCAAGCTTCGTCGATGATCATCAGGCGTCGGCGCATATCCATCCGAACCTTGGTCCAGATATAGTTTAGAACAGTGTAAATTGCGACTGGGCGGAGCTGATCTTCGAGATCGCGGACAGAAAAGACAACAAAGCCCGGCTTCAGTTCGAAGTTGGTTCGCTGATTGTAAAGATTGGCAAACGTGCCTTCGATAAATTTGCTCAGACGAGCTCGTAATGACTCAGTTCCTTGCATGTTTGAGAGAATATTATAAAAGTCTTGGAGTAGTGGTGGCTCGTTTTTCTGACTTTCCGGATCAGTGGTGATGTCTTTTAGGGCATACGTCTCATAGAGGGCCTTATCGACGATAGCATCTTCCTCCGGACTTAGCCCATTTACCATCAGATTGATCAGGCCGTGAAGCGAAGCGATGTTTGAACGCAAGACATCTTCACCGTTTTCAGTCGGACTGTAGGGCAGATCAAAAGGATTTATTCGTTTGTCGGAGTTTAGTGATATTTCCAGATAGCTTCCCCCAGCTGCCTCACAGAGTGTTTTGTATTCGTTTTCCGGATCAATGACGATAACATCAGTCCCAAGCATCAGATAGCGTAGCGCTTCGAGCTTGACAAAATATGATTTACCAGAGCCGGACTTGGCAAAGACGACCGTGTTGGCATTTTCAAGTGTGAAACGATCGAAGACAATCAAGGAATTGTTGTGCCGATTTATGCCGTACAAGATGCCATCGTCCTGTGTCAGCTCGCTCGAGGTGAAGGGAAAGGTCGATGAGAGTGAGCTAGTGTCTAGGTTTCTCAGAACGTTGATATCATCTTTCATCAGTGGCAGAGTCGCGTTGAAACCTTGCTCCATCTGAAACATTGTTTCTTTGGTATAGATCAGCAAACCACCAAGAGTTGATTCAAGCTGATCGGTGACCGTCTTTAGCTCCTCGACTGATTTGGCATAAATAGTGAAATAAAGTCCAAATTGGAATAGGCGAATCTCGCCACGCTGGAGGACATCACGGAGTGACTCGACGTCGCCCAGGGCGGTCTCGAGCTCCGGATCACGAGGAGAACCTTTTTCTTGGCTGATCGACATCGACGATTGCAGTTTGCCAACCTGGGTTTTCAGCTCATACATAACTTCTTTTGACTCCAGCGGGTGGATGTAGAGACTGGTGTCCATCGACAGATCGTAATTAATAATTGGTGAAAGCCAATTTGTCTCGATATAGCGCGGGTAGGTAAAGACAAAGAGGGTTTTGACAAAAAAACTGCCAAGCCGAAGATAACCCGAGGAGACGTTGAAAGCGGCTGGGGCGATGATATCGCGAACGGAAGTTTGCCCCTGTTTCAACTGTTCTCGTGCTTTCTTGGCGTCTTTCCAGAAATCTGCTGGGTTGGAGTTCTTTTCTCTAGTTGCGATGTTTTGCTGAGCTTGTGTCCGTGCATTTTCAGCGGCTGGTTGCTCGGTCGTAGCTTCAGTAACGGGCTGTGATGAGGTTGGGGCTTGAGGCGGTATTTGATTTTGATTTTGGTCTGGCATATTTCGCTAAAATTAAGAATGAATAGTTAGTTAAATATATTTGGTTGTTCTCTCACAGTTTACTGAATTATGTTTTGACTGTCAGTTGGTGGCTGTGCTGGTGCTGTTGTCGGTGCTGTGGCAGGTTCGGCTGTTGGAGTATTGGCCTGTGTCGGAGCCGCGACAGGAGCTGCAGTCGCTGATGGTGCTGCTGTGACTGGCTGGACTGTCTGTTGTTGTGGTGCGGTCTGGGCGGGCTGATTTGAAACGGGCTGAGCTTTCACTTCTTTTGACGGAGCAGATCTGACACCTTTCTCGGCTTCTTTTTGAGCCTCCTGTTTCTTGGCCAGGGCTTCGTCGTGACGCTGCTGGGTGACTTGAGCGGCGTTGTCAATTACAGCATCCTCTTCTTGGGTGGTCTGTGGGCCTGCTATGTCCTCTGATTTTGCCTCATCTTTGCTCATAATTACCGGAGAGGAGAGCAGTGTTACGTCTTGGAACCTTTCCTTTGTCGCCTCGTCAGGATTGTACATCAGATAAAAAAGCTCGATGAGCTGCTCGGTTGAGAGCTGGAAACAGTGCAAACCCATGCCCCCAAGACCGCTGGCAACCGTCGAGGCGCGTTGTTTGAGCTGGTCTGTATGGGCTTTGAAGTCAGCGTCGGATATCTTCAAATGTTCAAATGATGATTTTTTGTTGCCAAACAGACTACCAAACAGACCAACCTTTTTAATATTGAGTGGAGAAAAAGCGACCACAACATAAAAAGTTTTCTTCATGATGTTGGCGATGTCGACCAGCTTTTTCAAAAAATCCATATAGTCCAGCGTTTGCATCTTGATGAGCTCGGTCGTTTGTTTTTCGCTTAACTTCTCAATCTTGGCAATGTAGGGAGTGAGATCAAGCCGGCGCGAGCTGATGACAATTTCGATCGGGAAGTGGAGTGAGTTTAGAAAACTTTGGTACTGGAAAACAATCGAGTTTTGTTCCTGCTCGCTTTTCAGAGCAAAATTCGTCGCTGCGACCTGCAAAAGAAGGCGATAACTACCGTCTTTCATCACGATGACACCGTCCTTGATGCCGGCGATATCAATTGCTTGTTGAGTTGAGTTTGCCATCACTTTTAAAATCCTAATTTCTAAATCCTAATTTCTAATAAAAGTTTAAAAAATCTTAATGTCCAATTTTTTTCTTCGATTTATTGACAATTGAAGAAAAAATTAGGTTCAGTTCGTTTGCCTCTTTCCACAGAATTTTGCACTGGTCTTTCAGGTCTGGGCAAGCAGTCGCGATCATTCTGAGCCAGTGTCTTGTCTCTTTTGATTCCTTTTTACAAATTCCCATTTTATGTTCAAAATCCTTCTTTGTTTCAGCGCAGTCAGCTTCGCAGTAATTAGCGCCGATGCTCGTGCCGGATCGAACAAACTGACTGATTAGTGGTCTTGTTATTTCGTTAACTGAAATCAACTTTGCAAACTTTATGACATTTTCACCATATACCGCGGTTCTTTCTTCTAAATCATATTTTTTTGGTGTTTCTGGCATAATGATTTTATCCTTCGACTTTCTGGTTTTGGCATTTTATTAGAAATTGGGATTTAGAAATTAGGAATTAATTTGCCGATAGTTGGTATTTGTTTAGGTTAATTAGAAATTAGGTCAATTAGAGTAATTATAACTGAAATGAATTATTTCTCTATCAACTTATTATCGGTTGTGTCCAGGCTCTGTGCCATTTTCCTGATCTCTTTCTCGCTAATATTTTTGTTTTGAAAGGTGTTTTGGTCTTGCTTGACGGCTTGATAGATCTCGATATTAAAATCAGAATCATCACCCTCGACCCAAAAACGCTGGCGAGGAGATGTCATATAGACGATCGCTGACTTGATAAAATCAGTAAAAGGCCGCTCGTTGACCTTGATAAAGTCGAGACAAAAGACAAAGAGAGCGACCGGAACGATCACGACATAGGAAAATGGTGTAGGCAGAGCGTTGCTGGCGATGTAGCAAATGCCAAAACCGATGACAGCGTAGATAAACTGTAGCATCGTCAGCGGACCGAGAATCTTGTCCTGTATATCAATATTTTGTGGAACCTTAAATCTCAATACCCCTCCTAGCCCAAAACTCTAACTCAGCCAATTATATCACGAAAAATTATCCAGAAACAACCACAAGCCCAGCAACAGGGGACGGTTCTCTTTTGAATACGGCTTTAGGCTTTTTTGTTTTTTCGGTCGATTTTTTGTTGTTCTTGATATTGTTGACGATTACTACCCCAGGTATTTTTGTGATATGAGTCCTCAATAATTTGGTCAACAATAATTTCCCGATATTGTTTTTGCCTTTCCTGGTCGGTATGTCCCAACTCCTCGTAAATAAAATCAGGCGTGATCAGGTGGTCAGATTTTCCTTGGGCATAAAATCCATAACTTGAATACCGATAGCTCTCCGGTTTTTCGACAATATGGGCTCTTACAGGATTTAGTTCGATGTATTTTCCACACTGAATAAAATATGCGTCCTTTCCGACGGGCTGACTCTTGTATCTATCCTGCCAGAAATGACCGACCCAGCTGTATTCTCTGTTAAAATGATGAAAATAGGCCAGATTTAATTTCTTCATAAAAATTGAGAAATCCGATGCCTTCTTGGTCTGAATCAGAAAATGGGTATGGTTTGGCATCAGACAATAGTGATAGAGATCAAAAGGGTGTTCGAGTTTATATTTGGTGACCAGGCTTAAATAATATTGGTAATCTTCATCAGAGCGAAAAACAACATTCCGATTGTTGCCTCGGGTCATAATGTGGTAATAACTTTGAGATAAAATACATCGTCGTGTTCTTGGCATAGATTAATTATATAGCTTAAATATAACCTGTCAATATAAAAAGCCTAATACCGAGATCAGAAGAGAACCGTCCCCTAAGACTAAGAGAAGAGAACCGTCCCCTAAGACTAAGACTAACTAAGAGCTAAGAGCTCCCCCTAAGAGCCCTAAGAGCCTAAACTAAGAGCCGAATTTAGTCAGTGGCACCAATATCTTCTTGATCGAGGAGGAAAAGAGCGATCACATCGATCAGATCGTTCTGATTATTTACTATTGTGCCCTTTTTTTCTTCTTGCAAATATCGTACTGCTAGGGCGGCTAAATAATGTTTTTCTAAAATACTGATAAGCTCGCCGCCGTTTTTATTTTGAGTGGTTATGTCAGGATAACCCTTCTTGGATAGGTAATCGATGGCAACTTCTCTGGCCTTGTTGTCGTTAATTATTAAAATTTTTGTATCGGCAATGCACTTTTCAAGTGTCATCAAATCCGACGTTAATTCATCAGGTCGAAGTAAAATATATTTTTTACAGTAGGGTAAAATTTCCATTGTTTCTTCGTAGACGCTAAAAAGACGGCAGGCACGTTTGATCTGCTCAAAAATTATTATTTTAGAAATTATTTTTTTAATATCTGGTGATTGTTTGATTTGTAGGCTGGATTTTTCTCGTACCAGCTCAAGATTAATTTTTTGGGTTATCTCGGCCGGATCGAGAGAATCTATTTTTGGCATATTTATACTCAGCAATACATCTGTCAGTAACGAGATCTCGTCCCTGCTAGTGGCGTGATAAATTTTGGCGAGTTCCTGTCCCTTCATCACTGCTAGATAGTCAATCAGGTCGTAGTAATTGTTTTGGACAACAGAAAGCATATTTTTATTATTGTTTTGAGCCAAAGCCAAAACTTCTGTCAGTGATTCCTGGCCAAATGATTTTTTGTTTGCTGACCGCAATACTTTTAAATTTTTTATTATTTCTGCTTCGTCCATAGATAAAAACTAATAACTTTATGTATAAATTGTGTTTGGTAAAAAACGTCGTATTGTACCATGGAGCCCCTGTCGATTAGTCTGCCCGACGGAGGTGTAAAATTCTTTCATTGCGTTTCTGACTTCGCCATGTGATGCCCCGCTGTTGGGATCCACTACCCTTGCAAGATTTTTGTAATTATCATCACCGCCGTACCTATTTTTCTCATCTGCAACCCAGTGCTGAGCAATTCTGCGAATTCTGTTTTCATCCAACACCCTCATCAGTCCCTCTGCTGCTGGCTGAGCTGTCGTCGAATTACTGAGCTGCCTAGATATTCCACCCCACGCAGCGCTAAGACGACTGTTTTTATTTGGATCGGGCTCGCCCTTATCGTTCAAAACTAATTCTCCGTTTGCAAACGCCTGAGCCATATCAGACGAGATACCATCTTTTTTGTCACCATTTTCCAAGATATTTAGAAGGGCATCTGTCTGAAGGGCGGCATATCCCTCCACTCTTCCGTTAGTCTTAGCATTAGCAACGCCGGCAAATCTGGTATAGGTAGTTCTTTCTTGCTTGTGAAGCGTGTAGTGACCATCGCTACCCATAGTTATCTGGTCGCGGAGATAATAAGGAATGTTTTTGCCAAATCTTTTTTCAAGCGCTTGTGTATAGCCATCTTTTCTTTCCGCAACTCCATCCATAATTTTTTTTTCATCTTTATTGTGTACATCTCCGTGAAATTCGTCATCAACGGCAAGAAGGCCATGTTGCTGAAGGACTGTTTCAGCACGGGCTTTCTGAGTAAGGTACCTGGTGTATGAATCATGAGATGCTTTTTCTTGATCAGTTAGCGACTTAATATCTCTTGCGCCGCTTCGGACCTCATCAAATAGTTTCTTCGCATCGGTCGGCAAGTTGCTGAATGCCTTAGATGTTTTCTCAACCTCGTCTGCCAGCTCAGCAACCTCATGTATACCAACAATTTGCATAGCTGTCTTGTCTCGAGTATCGTTTTCAGCTTTTGACTGAAGTGCCTCTGATGAGGTTTGCTGGGTTACAGCGTATATCATTAGTTGTTGTAATGATTTGACACCTGACTCGTCTAGACCGGTTAAATTTCTCCATGCTTCCTTGGCTGGAGCAGAAATATCATCGACACGTTCTTGAAGTGGCTCAATTTGTCTTTTCTTTTCATCATCAGACAGAGTCTTGTCTGCTTTTATTGTGTCTATCTGTTTTTCAAGCTCCTGAGTTTCTTCCTCTGTCTTCGAGGTTTTGTCAATAAGCCGACCATTTATTGTCGAGGTTACACCATTGCTGATCATACCGGCCCTGAGAGACTCAGCCGTAGCCATTCTTCTTTTGGCCATACCAGAACCAAGACGCCAATCAATCAGTTGTTGAAAATCTTTACCGTCCTGCCCCTTCCCATTGGAGTCAAGTCCTTTTCGAACAAGATCGAGAAGTGCATAAGCTTCGTATTCCTTGATCTCGCCCTCGCGATTGTTGTTATACTCGCGCTCCATCTGGAGCTTATTTCCTTGACCATAGTAGTGTCTGGCCTTGATTCCTTCTACGAGTCCCTTGTTTCTAGATTCTTCGTGTTCGAGATTCGCCTTAGCATTCAAAAGCGCGTTACCAGCCCAGTGTTTGCCAATATTTTTGCCAAGTGCTGTTTTGCCAAGCCAATTTGCTCCTCTCTGAGCATCAAGTCCAACTTGTTGGTAATTATTCCATGCTCGCATGCCAAGTCCCTTCGCTTTGGTTTCGCCAAACTCTTTGGTTTTGCCTGCCAGGAATTTTGCACCGGTGCCTTTGTAAAAGTTTTGCATCACGGTGCCGCCGAGCTTGAAGGGGGTGGTGATGGCCAGGTAGTAGCACACTCCGACAAAAACGCTTCCCATGAGAGGAGCTTTTAGTGCTATCGATGTGCCGAGGGTCAGTGACAGCGCTAGAAAGAAATATGAAACTACCGGCATAAAAGACCACTGGATCATGTTCGTCCACCATTGGCTGAAAAACTTTTTTGTTGATGGCAGGACCATCGCCATGATAGCGAGGGGGCTGATCATGACCAGGATATAGAGCATCCAGTTGCGAACAAGAAAGAGGAAGGCAAGACAGAGGAGGAGGATAGCCAGCACAAAAAGAATAAAATTTTGCAACAATATTTTGTTGAAGAATTGATTCCACCAAGCCACAGCTGTGTCCCAGCCAAAATCGTCGGGAAGTTCCAAGCCAATTCCCGCTGATCCGCCGATCGAGCCGACAAACTGTAGGGAGACATTGGCGAGGTCGACCATCAGGCGACAAAACATATAGCTAAAATTGGCGGCGATAATTGCTAGGACTAAGGTCGGCAATATTTTTTTCACACCATAAGTGTTGACATTGATTCGCAATATTTCAGCGAAGGCAACGACGATGAGTGCCAGGACGGCCAGAGAATTCACTGCCGTGATCAGGGATTTCCAGACTTTTTGAACTTGTCCGCCCATATCCTGATCAGAAGACAAGACTTGCCAGACTGGTTCGACGCCTAGCGCGTGGGCTGTGCTAGGCAGGAGAAATGGAACGAGAAAAAGAAATAAAACAAAAAAGACAAAGGAGCCAGTCACAATCCTTCTTACTAGATAATGCTTTTCTTTTTTTGTCAAATACTTTTTGGACACAGCTTTCCTCTGATATCTATCTACTCGACACAGTTACCCCGATGACACTTAGGGCGACGCTATTTGCCCAGTTCACAAAAGCACGCACGACATAATAAATAGCTTGACTGATCTCACAAAATGCCCAATTTATTATTCCCGTGGTCATAATATTTCCACAGGCGTCATCAGCTTTTGCTTGTTCGTTTAAATTATTGACGTCATTTGCGGCTGCATTTGCGCCTGTTGCTGCTCGCGCCATATCTATTGCTAGCGCTGCTCCGTTGGCAACAGTTTCTGGAGTAAACCCAGCTGCAGCTGCAACATCGGCTGGAATATTTTTGTTTGCGACATTTTCCATAATACATTGTGAAAATTCCATCTGTTTTGTCATATAGATAGAGGCAAGCGTTAATTGAAAAACTTGATTATAAAAATCTTTGTTCTTCTTTTTAACATATTTTGCTACTCCTTCCATTGATGCAATAATTGCAAGTGTACCTATGGCCATAACAGTGGCAAGGGATAAAGCAGTAGCTGCGCTAGCACTGATTGTTCCTGCTGATGCGGCAGTAGTAGTTGTTGTTGCTCCTGTGGTTACTGCGAAAATTTCTGTGCCCTCCACGCTTGCACTGGCAGCACTTGCTGCTAATTTTGCCCCATTAGCTGCCGCTTTGGCGGCAGTTTTTTTTGCCATCGCCGAACCTACTTTTGCGACTGCAACACTGCCCGCTCCATAAGCAGTAGCCGGCCCCCCCACCACAATCTCAGTACCAAGTACCGCCTTGTAAACGTCTGCCATTGTTAGGCTGGTTCCAAGAATTTGCGCATTAAAATCATCTGGGGTCCAGCTTTGAATAGTGGCAACAGTGGTTGCAAACTGCTGGTCAAGTGAGTCACCTGTATTGGGTATTTTGTTGGGGTAAAAGTTTGAATTAGTCCGATCCATATCGGAATAAAACTTTTTATACAAACTTTTGTCCACACTTGCATTTGATGAGGTGGCTTGATTGAGTGCAATATCCTCAGTACTAACGTTGTCGCCAGTTGCTCCTGCGGTGATCATCTTTGCTCTGACTTGCTTATGAAAATCACTTGTTTCATCTTGTAGTGCTTTAACTAATTGCCAAGCAGGATTTGTCGATGAGTCTGGTTCTATAACAAGACTTGAACAAAAGTTGCTGTATTGTGCTGGCAAACCTCCGGTAGCTAGAGTGGGGTGGTTATTCCTTAGATATAAAGATGTGTCTTGCAAATATGGTTTTAAGGTCGAAGTGAGAGAACTATCATTTGCCCAAGAATATTGATTGGAATATACCGGGTAAAGATATACTGCTTCGTTTGTGTTCGACTCAGAATATAAAGTTATTGTTTCAGAAATTGTTTCTGATGATGATTGTTCTTTGTAATACAAACCTGTCACGCTGTACTGGGATGACGGAGCAGGAACACCGCCGCCCAGTAGAGCTGTAGGAGTGGTAACCAAATATATATCCGTACCATATGGATTGCTAATAGCGCCACTTTGTGTGGTTCCGAGACTGTAGCTTTGAAGACTATAGATATAATATCCTTTTAATCCAGCATTTTTCAGTTTAGTTTTTTGATATGCGCCTCTAGCGTCTTGGTTCCATTTGACTACCATGGTGGAGCCAGATGTGCCGGTAATGCTGTGAGTGATAGTTTTTTGGTTTATAGCTCCTGCTTCAGCAGTAGTTGCTTGGTTTAGTACCCAAGTGGATTTCGATTCAGCTGGGTCTGTATAAATACCACTGTTTGAAACATTGGCTGCCAAAACCCCTTGCGGGAGAGATGTCAACGCAAAAGAAAAGAGAACAATATAAACTATGATCTTTTTGAAAGTCTGAATCATTCGCCCCTCGCGATTTAGTATTTGACTTAAGTATAATATTTTTTGCAAAAAAATGCCACTATCAGCTAGTAATTGGATAACCGGTTATCGACCGATTTTATTTTGCAAAATAAATAAAAAGGAAGAGAATAAAGTGATTGAGAGCTTATTGATATTGATGTTCGGGAAAAGTCACATGGGTGAGCGCTGGTGACATACGAGCTAATACAAGAATTTAGAAAACTGAGGAGCTATGGTTGACAAGATAAACGGACAAAAACAAAACAAACAAACACATGAACAAACTGTACCAATAAATGAACGATCGTTCAGAATCTGGTACAGTTTTCATTTTATTTAAGGTTCTTCTAGGTGTCGTGCCAGTGTTATATTTGACTGATTTTATTCAATTTGCATTTTCAGTCTGTTTTGTTGCCATGAAGTAATTTTTTGATTACACCGTCAATATCGGTTTTTTCTGCGACGATATAAATAATATATTTTTCTACGCCGTACTCATAAGCCGCTAGCTCGACCAAATGACCAATATTTTTGTCAACCACCCAAAGACTCTTTTGAATTTGTTTAAAACCAAGCTTCTTTATCGTTCGACGAAACTGATTGCGTTTTGTTCTCAGTGGTTCAGGAATATCAAAAGAAATGAAACGATTCTTCCCATCCTCTCGAGCGCCGTCACGAATTTTATCCAAAATTTTAAGCTTGGCTTTGTTTGTAAATTCAACAGAATCTTGCCCCGTTTTCGTCGACGTTTTTAAGTAACCCTGGCGTTCGAGATTGCGGAAATATCGATTTAATTGACTTTTAGAATATTTATCTCCTGTTCGATCATAAAGATGGCGGTACGCAGCTTTACGGTCGAAAGCCAATTCTGCCAGTGAATCAGCAACGTCAATAATTTCCGATAACATTTCCAAAATTGAGACCGTAATACTTTTTGTTTGTTTTGTCATGTCTTTTGTCGTATTTAATGATTTTTTTGATTTTTATGCATATTCCTGCACGTTGAACAGAGTAGTGATTTATCAAAGTAATGTCTGTATAAATAATTGTACCAAAAACTGAACGATCGTTCAATATCTGGTACAAGAATAGAGTTGTGCGGTAATAATTTAAATAATTTAAATAATTTTCTTGGTGACAATTTTTTTTGATATGCGTTATAATTGGAGCATGCCTACTCTTTGGAACAACCTACGCTTTTGGGACTACTACTATTACTCTGAGTTGCACGGAGCTATAAGTGGTCGGCCATGGCTAAATGCTTTTTATCTATTCTTTGCCAAATACGGCATTGTCCTGATTGTTTTGTCGCTGATATATCTGATCTGGAAACAAACGATAAATGCTTTTATCTGTAGTTTTATAGCGATGGCGATTTCGACATTTCTGGCTTTTTCGGTCATTATCTTCTGGCAGCGTCAACGCCCCTTCGTTTCTCACAGTGATGTCTTCGCAAAACCGATAACAGATGGCCTGTATGTCAGTAGTGTTTCCTTCCCCTCTGCGCACACCTATATGTCTTTTGCTCTGGCGACGAGTGTTTTTCTCTACGGCCATCGTCGACTTGGCACAGCTCTCTTCGTCTTGGCGACTCTGGTGGCGGTTGGTCGTGTCGGTGCCGGGCTGCATTACCCGTCTGACGCCGTCGCCGGTGCCCTAGTCGGCATAGTTTCAGGTATTCTCGCGAAGAGAGTTGTCGAACACTCACAAGCAAAATGGGAGTGAACAGGTCACCCAGCCAGTCAGCCCATCAGCTTATCAGTTTATCAGCTGACTGGCTGATGGGCTGACTAGCTGATAAACTGACAGGCTGATTTATGGATTTATATAAATTAAAACGTGAATTTCTGGAATATTGCGAGTTGGAAAAAGGCCAGTCGATGTTGACGATTAATTCATATTCGAGATATTTGGATCGTTTTTTGGATTTTTTGACAAGCACAAAAATACAAGATAATACGAAAATACAAAAAGATAAAAATGTGCAAGATCTCTCGACTCCTCCGCCAGATGGCGGATTTGCTCGAGATGACAATGAAGAAGTGGGAGCCAGCAATGAAGCAATGAAGCAATGTAACAATGAGTTATTACCTTCTGATATCACACAGGAAGTTGTGCGTGAATATCGCCTTCACATCAATCGCTTGCGGGACAAGAAAGGGGAGGAGCTGAAGAAGGCGACGCAAAACTATCATATCTTAGCCCTGCGCTCGTTTTTGCGCTACCTCGCCTGGCGCGGTATCGCCTCTCTGGCACCAGAAAAAGTACCGGTCGCCAAGGTGGAGGATCGTAAGATCAGTTTCCTCGAGGCAAGTGAGGTAAAAAATATTCTTGATTTGCCGACAACAGGGAAGGACGCTGAGCCGCGCGACAGGGCCATACTTGAACTGCTTTTTTCGACGGGGCTGCGTGTCTCAGAGCTGGCAGCGTTAAATGTCGATGAAATTAATTTTGCTCGCGGCGAAATTGTCGTACTTGGTAAGGGCAAGAAAGTCAGGCTCGTCTTTCTCTCAAAAGAATCTGTCCAATTGCTATCACAATATTTGATTGAGCGCGGCATCGATCCAAATGCCGAGATGAAGCCCAAGGACGAACCATTGTTCTTGTCAAACCGTGACACCAGGCTGACAGTTCGGTCGATCGAGCGGCTGGTCAAACTCTACGCGGCGAGGGCCGGCATCACCAAAAAGGTCTCTCCTCACACCTTGAGACATTCATTTGCGACTGATCTACTGATGGCTGGAGCTGATATTCGCAGCGTCCAGTCATTGCTTGGTCACTCCTCGATCAGTACGACGCAGATCTATACTCATGTCACCGATCAACACCTCAAAGACGTCCATCAAAAATTTCATGGCAGGTCATTGGAAAAAAACGATCAAGACGATGACAGAGACATAAAAAAAGAAAGCTGAATCAGCTTTCTTTTTTTGTTTGTTTAATTTAAGATTTTTGATTTGAAAAGATAAATTAATAATTTACACTTTTTTCTCCTTTTTTCCTTCCCACATTTCAAAGACATTTACGCTTGCGCCTTCGTTGTCTGAGATGATGTCTTCAGCAAATTCTCTCTTGATCTCCCAGATACGATGTTCCGGCGAGTTGATCGGCATATTTGTTGTGGCTGTCGGAATTTTTTTGATTTTGATTTTTGTTTTCATAATAAGTTCCAAAAAGATTACAAATAAATCAGGAAATTAAATGATTGTATCAAATAAACAATGATTTGTCAAGGGTTGTGGCAAGGTATTTGTGATAAAATATCATTTTATCCACTAGATCGAGATCAAAAGTCATGGTAAGATTGTAGAATGATCGAGCTGGAAACAAGAAAACACGGACGACGTTCGAGAAAGAAAACAAACATAATTCTGAGATGGATTGTTGTTGTTTTAGCCGCAATTATTTTGCTGGACATAATCACTATTCCTTTGCGTAAAAGCTGGTCAGATAACTATTTTCAAAGTGGTCAGACGTACCTTGATCAGAAGAAATATCTGAGCGCTGAACTAGAGTTTGAAAAGGCACTTTTGATCTACCCGAGCAACAAAATAGCTCAAACCGATCTAGATTTGGCCAAAAAGGCTGAGACTGATATAAGTGTTTTAGAGCAATATTATAAGGAGCGCAAAATCGACGCGAAAATAAACGCTTTTGTCCAAGCCAAAGCAATTCCTAGCACGCCGGCTGACGCAGTTAAGATTTCAAAAAGTTTGATCGAAAGCGGAGAATATCAGCTCGCAATTTTATCGGCCAAGACGGCGACAGAGATGGATAGTCACTACGTAACTGGTTGGGAGTATTATGGGATCGCCTCTTTCTTGTCAAGTCGCAGTGTCGAGATTGGTGCGACTGCAAAACAGAAATATCTAAACCAAGTGACAACGGCAAAAAGTCATCTGACCGAGATACCGGAGATCCTAAAGTAATCACTGAACACAGAAATCCGCCAGCTGGCGGAACAGAAATACAGAAAAAATAGATCTATTTGATATCTTTGCCGAAACGGATAATCAGTTCGTTCCTGGCGACTTCGCGATCAGAAAAGGGGACAAATTCTGATTCGCCGACAGCCATAACCTCCTCGGCGCCTTTGCCGGTGATCAATACGACATCGTTTTTCTTGGCTTCTTTGATGGCTTTGTGGATAGCGATGCTTCTATCGAGAACCTTCCAATAGTTGCGATTTAGTCGCCACTGATGTTTGTCACCACCTTTGTGAATGCCCTCGGCCACCTCCTCCATAATAGTCTCAGGATCTTCGTCATATGGATCTTCGTTCGTAAATACAACCAGATCAGCATAGTGGCCGGCAAGCGCACCCATGATCGGTCGCTTCGTCTTGTCCCGTCGACCGGTCGCACCGAGTACGGTAATGAGACGACCGCCAGCGTTTTTCATGCCGTCAGTGACTGTCTCATAAACATTCTTGAGTGAATCGGGATTGTGAGCGTAGTCAACAATGACGGTGAAATCTTGTTTTTTTGAAACTTTGATCGGTTCCATTCGACCAGATACCAGTAAAATGTTCTCAAGCCCAGCCTTGATTTTTTCCGGATCTAGGCCGAGTGCCAAGCCGACACAAAAAGAAGCCAGAGCGTTTTGGACATTGAAAATCCCCGGAATATTGAGTGAGACGGTGACCTGACCGCCATCATAAACGATTGTCGCTGTCGCGCCTTCACGTGAAGTCAAGATTTTTCTGGCAATGGCACCATGGTCAACCGATTTTTTGATCGAATAAAGGAACTTTTCTACTCCGAGCAGTGAATAAAACTTATTCCAATTGACATCGTCAGCGTTCACAACGAACTTTGCCTGAGGATTCTCTTGAAACAGTTTCAATTTGGCATTGAGATAATTTTCCTTCGTCTTGTGATACTCGAGATGCTCTTGTGTCAGATTGGTAAAAACAACAGTATCGAATTTGATACCATAAAGACGATGTTGGTCGAGAGCGTTTGAAGTTGCTTCAACTACGGCGTATTCGCAACCGGCCAGAACGGCTTTTTTCAAAAAACTCTGAACTACCGGTGCTGGTGGTGTCGTAATCCAGCGTGATTTATTTTTGTGAGGAGTTATCTCACTGCCAATCTTTGTATTTATGGTCGTTTCCATGGCGTTCTTGATCCCATTGGCGTCAAGAATAGCGGCAATCATATTGCAAACCGTTGTTTTGCCCTTCGTGCCGGTCACACCGATCACTTTGATCTTTTTACTCGGATTTCCGTTCACAGCGATTGCTGAAACAGCTTCCAGCTTGTGGAATTGGTTTTTGAGTGATTGAGGAACGATTTTGGATAATAATTTCTTCATAAGTTTAATTGTGTCATTCCCGCGGAGGCGGGAATCCACTCCTTGATATCATTGCTACCTGGATTCCCGCCTGCGCGGGAATGACAAACGAAATGGTTATTTTCTCCTAATTTTTTCCGCAATTTTAAACAACTTATACATAAACGGCTTGAAAACCAAGTCGTAACTTCCGGCGATCTGTTGCTCAGTGCCACCAAACTGTTTCTTGAATCTTGTCACTCCGGCCCAAGGATGTGAAGACGAATCGTCTGGCGCAATGCCGAAGAAATCATACTCAGTGCAACCTCTGGCTTTGGCATCCTTGATAATATTGAAATGCAGTTTGTATGGCGCCATCAAATTTTTATGTTCATCACTCGAGGCTCCGTAAAGATAGATTGCCTTTTTGCCGGAATAAACAATAATTGCCGAAGCGAGAGCAATTTTTTCAATTTTTTCATCATTGTCAATGCCTTGAACCAGATAAATAGTTTCGAGCTCAGCATAACCTTTTCGACCCAGAATATCAAGGAGAGACTCAAAATATTTCTTTGATCGAAAGGTGATCCCGTGGCGTTTGCCGGTCGCCGAGTAGAGCCGGTAAAAATCATCAAGAGAGTCATCGGGCGTAGTCGTTTTTTTGATTACCAAATTACTTTTATTAGCGATTTTAATGTTGTAACGTCCCTTTTGCTTCATTTGAGCGAGAATTTCTTCTTCTCTTTTACTCAAATCAAGTATCAGAGTATGTTCCGGCTGCATCTCTTCAAAGCTTTTGGTAAAGCCAAAAGCCGGTATATCGTATTTCGTATTAGGTATTACGGGAATATCAATTTCAGCACGATAAAAGATTGCATTGCATCCTCGCACTATCTTCTTGATCTGTTCATTAAAACCTTGAACTTGAAACTTTGAACTTTGAACTTGATCGATCATCGGCGAATACAGCATCGAAAACCCCAATGGCAGTTTTTTTTGCAAAATCAAAACATCGTCTAGACGATAACTTTTGGCATAACCAGTTTGAAGTTTGAGCTGTTCCCACTCGGGGGATTGAAACAAGTTCATTAATTAGTTTGTGGTTTGCCGGTTAATTATTAGCCCTTTTATTTTAACATCTAAAAAGCAGTTTTACACCTTGACGCTAGCAACAATTTCTAGTATAAGGTAGTCAGTGTGCATAAATCCTGAATCATCTCTGGTGGTGACAGGTTGCGTGAAAAGGAATACTTCGATGGATGGTTGCCACAATCCGCTCCGGCTTACCGGCACTGTGACGGTGCCAGCCACCGGAGAGTTTCGGACCATAGAACAGGACTGGAGTGTCGTCGGTCCGGCCAATATAGGCTCCAAGGACGACGTGTTCAAGCAAGCGTTCCTTTCCGGCAAGGGACTGGTCGAAGATCCGATTGAGCAGACCGCTCTTCGTGTCCATCGGCTCACTCGGGTCTCAACCGAAGATCAGGTCACTGACATGCTGGGAGGCAACGCGGCGGCGGTTACAAGACTCAGTCAGATGTTCAGACTGCTTGGGGCCCAGGCCAACGAGGAGGACGGTCTTCTCGTACAATGCCTCAAGAGCAATCCCTGCAACATCTTCTTCATCGAAGATGTTGAGGGCGTGACCTTGGCCGTCCACTGCTACTGGAGTCGCTACTGGCGGCGGTGGCATATTCGTGACACTCACCCGATCACCTCTCCGCGGAAGTTGCATCGCAGCGATCGCGTGATTTCCCGCTGATCATCTGGGTTGCGTGCCCCCGGGGCACTTACAACACCGTCGCTTTACCGCGACGGTTTTCGTTTTTAGTGGAAAAATGGAGCAAAAAATGGTAGAATTTTAGTTCATAAAGTGACGCACTTTGCGTCATCCTGAGCGACCAAAGGAAGCCGAAGGATCCGATGGCTCAAAGATCTTTCGACAAGCTCGAGATGACAGGAATTATTAGTTCGTAAAGTAAGAAAGTAAGAAAGTTTGTAAAGTAAAAAGTTAGAAAGATTATAAAGTGTCAGAAAAAAAGATTAAAATATTGGCCATAGAGACTAGTTGCGACCCGCCTTCGTCAAGACTACCGTCCTACGTTAAAACTACGGACGGCGCAGCGCGAGACGAGACGAGGCACGTGTTTAGTTTGGTAAAAAAGTTATGAAGAATATCCGTATATTAGCAATTGAAACCTCTTGTGATGAGATGGCGGCGGCGGTGATTGGTGAAGAAATCGATGCCGATGCTAAAGTGACGGGATCCCGGATCTCGAGCTTACAGTCCGGGATGACAGGAAAATACCCTGTTATTTTGTCGAACATAATTAGTTCGTCAGTTGAGTTGCATGCCAAGACCGGCGGCATCGTGCCGGAAGTCGCGAGTCGTGAACAAATGAGATTCATAGTTCCGGTGGTGTCGGAAGCATTGTTAAGCGCAGCAAATTTGTCATCTCAACCCGAAGTTCATCCGGGAGTCGAAATGACAAAAGGCAAGGAATGGATCCCCGATCAGGTCGGGGATGGCAACTATTTTAGGTCCATCAAATTACTCGATGATATCACTCACGTCGCCGTTACTGCTGGACCTGGGCTAATCGGCTCACTTTTAGTCGGGTTCAACGCCGCCAAAACGCTGGCTTATGCGCGCGATTTGCCGATCATCCCGATCAATCATATAGAAGGACACTTGTACTCGGCTTTCAGCCGAGTAATTTCTAAATCCGAATTTAGCTCAGATCCCTCGACTTCGCTCGGGATGACAGAAGGACTGTCAATTTCTAACCCGCCTGCACAAGCTGAGCATTTGCGGGCAGGTCAAGTCCCAAATCCTAAATCCCAAGTCCTAAGTCCGATGTTTCCTGTGCTGGCCTTGACTGTCTCTGGTGGGCATACGATGCTGGTTTTAATGAAAGATCATGGTAAATATGAAATTCTTGGCGCGACGATCGACGATGCAGTTGGTGAGGCTTATGACAAGGTTTCTCGTTTGTTGGGACTTGGCTATCCTGGAGGACCAGCCGTTTCTGAATTGGCGAACCAATTCAGAAACGGAATTTCTAATTTCAAATTTCTAATTTCTAAACAAATTCCAATTCACAATTCCCAAATCCAAAACAGCCCCATTGAATTTCCGAGACCAATAATGAAAGACGGAACATTCAACTTTTCGTTCTCCGGTCTGAAGACGGCGGTGTTGGTTTTGACAAAAAAAATTGTAACAGCTGAGAAATTAAATTCTGCCGAAGAAATTGATCTGGAAACAAAACAAAAAATTGCTGCCGCCTTCGAGGAAGCTGTCGCTGATGTTTTGTCATTTAAGTTGGGAAAAGCAATTGAAAAATACCAGTCCAAAACGGTTGTTTTCGCTGGCGGCGTCTCGGCCAATTTGTATTTAAGAGACAGACTAAAGGTTAGTGTCGAAAGACTAAATCCAGATATTAAGTTTTTGACTCCTACGCGCGAAATGTCCGGTGATAATGCGGCGATGATCGGTCTAGCGGCGTATTATCACATCAAGAGAGGCGACACTTCGACTTGGCGAGACATTCAGATCGATGCGAATTTGAAACTGGTTTGATTGTTTATTTACCTAGAGAGTATAATTAAACCATGTCGCAAGAAGAAAAAATTGTAATTTATCGCGCAAAAAGCGGAGATGTAAAAGTTACCGCTCGTTTTGTTGACGAGACCATTTGGCTGTCGCAGAAGCAGATTGCTGAACTTTTTGGCGTGACGGTTCCGACGATCAATGAGCACCTTACTTCTATTTTCAAGTCCGAAGAGCTGGCCGAAGATTCAACTATTCGGAATTTCCGAATAGTTCGATCTGAGGGAAAACGCAGAGTTGAACGTGAGGTTACATATTATAATCTCGATGCGATTATTTCCGTTGGTTATCGTGTTAATTCGAAGAAGGCGACTGATTTTCGCGTCTGGGCAACTTCGACGTTGAGAGATTATTTGACCAAGGGTTATGTTCTCAATCAAAAACAATTAGAAACAACTAGGGAAAATTTTCTTGAAGCGCGCCAACTTTTATTATTGATCGGTGAAAAATCAAAATCAGAATTATTGCGTGGCCATGAGAAAGATCTGCTAGGTTTGATCGAAGAGTACGCTAGATCATTGCAGCTGCTTGATGAGTACGATCATGGCGAGATTAATCTGCCGGCTGGCGGAAAGAAAAGCAAAAATCCGGTCAAATTTGAAATTTCTTATGATGGAGCACTTGAATTGGTCGGTCGAATGAAGGAAAATCTGGCTAGGCTGAAGATGAACGTCTATTTCTTTGGCACGGAAAACGGTGAAAAACTGCGCTCGACCATCGGTGCGGTCAACCAAACTTTTGATGGCGATGACCTGTACCCTGGAACGGCGGACAAAGCGGCCAATTTATTCTATTTAATCATCAAGGATCACCCATTTACTGATGGTAATAAGCGGATTGCCTCGGTCCTGTTTCTATATTTTCTTAGTAACAACAATTTTCTCTACAAAAAATCAGGCGAAAACAAGATTAATAATTCGACAGTTGCTGTACTGGCCTTGCTAGTCGCGGCAAGTGACCCGAAGGAAAAAGACACAATTATCAAATTAATTATCAAGCTTTTGGAGGAATTCTGATGGCATCTGACATAATAGATTCACTGGTTCAAATTGTTATCTCGACGATCAACCATATCGGCTACTTCGGTGTTTTAGTGCTGATGGCGGCTGAAAGCTGTGGAATACCATTTCCTTCTGAGGTGATAATGCCTTTTGCTGGTTTTGCTGTAGCGTCGGGCAATTTACTTTTTTGGCCGGTCGTTATCGTCGGCGCTATTGGAAATTTGGTTGGTTCATGGGTGGCGTATTGGATCGGCTACCGTGGCGGTCGGCCGCTGATCGAAAAATACGGCAAATATATCTTGATTTCTCATCATGATGTCGATCTGGCTGATCGTTGGTTTGCTCGCTTTGGCGAATGGGCTGTCTTTTTTGGGCGTCTTTTACCCGTTGTTCGCACCTATATATCATTCCCAGCCGGCATTGCCGAGATGAATTTCAAGAAATTTTCCTATTTTACTTTTGCTGGTGCATTTGTCTGGAGCCTGATCTTTGCTTGGCTCGGTGTCAGGATGGGTGACAATTGGGGGGCGATCAGGGACAGTCTTCACAGTTTTGATTTGGCGATAGTTTTGATTTTAGTTTTGATGATTATCCTTTATGTCTGGAGACATATCAAAAACACAAGAAAGAAGTAAACAGAAGAGTGCATAAATAAAAATACTTGCGAACTTCGCAAGTATTTTTATTAACATTCATTTAGTCCCAGATTTACATTTGTCCCGGAGCGACTGGTGGATTTTGGGTCGGAGGATTTGTAGCCGGACCTGTAGAAGTTCCCATTGGAGGTGGTGCTGAAGGAATTGTCGAAGTCGGTGCTGGTGTTGATGATAGATTTGCTGGTGTGGCAGTCGCCGAAGGTGTAACTTCTGGTTCGTCCTCGTCCGGACCGAAGATATCATCAGCGTCATCTATAGCTGCGCTATCAGGTGCGGTCGGTGGAGTTGTTGCTGGTGCAGCTGCAGGAACTGGATTTGGATTGCTTGGCGACGCGACGGGGACTGGTGGGGTTGTCGAAGGAGTGACAGGACTTGGCATCGGGGCTGTGGATGGTGCTGGAGTTGCTGGTTGAATTGGTGAAGCGAGAGCACCGTTATTCGTAGTTGGTGTAGATGGTGTCAACGTTGCAGTTGGAGCTTCGTCACTTTCCAAGGTCGGGTTTATCGGGGTAGAGCTATCAGTGTCATTCTTGTTTAAATCCCCAGATAGCGGAATGATCGGATTTAGGCCAGTCGTATTTGATTCGTCTGGTGCTGTAGAAGCTGTATTTGATGAGTCGAGAGGTCCCATCTCATCAGGTTTCTTGTCTGCTGATCCAGATGTTTTGTCATCAGGCATTAATTGTTTGTGATCAACACCAGTCAGTTTCTCTAAATGCTGAACACCGGCAATTACAGCAGAAGGTTTGCCGTTTTTCGTTATAACATAGAGCTCGTCGCTACCTTCGACATCATCAACTATTTTATTTAATGAATCCCTAACCTCGGTTACCGGCAGAATTTTGTCAACGTCAACATCTAGCATAATTCCCTCCAAGTTCTAATTTTCATTTAATAATCTTATTCTACATTGATTTTTATTTTTTGCAAAATTTGCTAAACTTTTGAGGTAATAAATACGGAGGGAGCATGGTTGAGGCAAAAAAAGAAAGCTTTGTTCAGTTTCTCAAATTTTCCCTTGTCGGGATTACAAACACACTGGTTGATTGGGTCGTTTTTTATTTTTTAGTCAGCACATTTTTAGGTGATCAGCATTCAACTGCAAAGGCGATCTCTTTTATCGTCGCTGTGCTCAACTCGTTTCTCTGGAACACGATTTGGACATTTAAAAATGAATACAAAAACAGTGACGCGAAGTCAGCTGTTTTTATTAAGTTTGTGATTATCAGTCTGGTCGGCTGGGGAGTAAATCTATATGTCTTCAATTTCTCGTCTGTGGCGATGACGTTTCAGGTTTTTAACCGAGATCTTTTGCCACTCGTGTTTGCTTCAACGGCAGCAATCATAGTTAATTTTTTCGGTAATAAGCTCTGGGCATACAAGTAGCAAGTTTACCCCGTCTGAGCCCAAGGCGGGGCAAGTATGTTGTAAGTAATAAGCTTTTGCGACCAAATTATCGTTTTTCTAAATACTCGGCTAGCATTTCCTGCCACAGGCGGACCAAGACGCCGAGGGCTTTTTCGATTTTTGACTTATCCATATACGAGTAAGCTGGCCGCTTGGCCTTTTGTGGATATTGATCGCTGGTGACCGGATTTAATTTTATTTTTGTATTTGTCTGTTTGAAAATTTCCTTGGCAAAATCGTACCATGAACAAGCGCCGGTGCCGGAGAAATGATAAAGGCCATAGGGAACTTGGGGCTTGGGACTTAGGTTTTGGGTTTTAGGATTTAGGTTTTGGGAAATGACCGAAGCCCTAAGTCCTAAATCCTGAGCCCTAATTATCTGCCGAATAATTTCAACTAAATCGCCGGTATATGTCGGCGAGCCGATTTGGTCATTGATAATGCTTAAGCTGTCTTTTTCTTTTGACAATCTGATCATCGTTTCAACAAAATTGGTGCCGGGATGATTTTCCGGCAATTCGCCGAAGATCCAAGCTGAACGGATGATATAATATTTATCGCAAATTTGCTCAATAAATTTTTCACCTTCAAGTTTCGTTTGACCGTAAACAGATAAAGGATTTGTTGCATCAGTCTCTCTATAAGGTATTTCCTTTTTCCCATCGAAGACGTAGTCAGTTGAGATATAAATTAAGGGAATATTAAATTCTTTGGCTGTTTCGGCAATATTCTTCGTCCCGAGCGCGTTGACTTTGCGACAAATTTCTTCATTGTCTTCGGCCTTGTCAACGGCCGTATAGGCGGCACCGTGGATGATAAAGTCCGGCCTTTCTAACTTTATAACTTTATGAACTTGTAACTTATCAGTGATATCCATATTGTCAGAATCGGTCAAGACCAAATCAAAATCTGCTGCCATTAATTCAATTATCTTTTTGCCGAGTTGACCTTTGGCACCGGTGACGAGGATCTTGGTGGGTTTTAGGATTTTGGTTTTAGGATTTAGGTTATTGTTCATTTGCTTCTGCCCTGTTTGAGTCTAGATATTCTTTAGAAATTATCCGTTTCCACCAGCTCTCATTTTGCTTGTACCATTCCACCGTCGCGGTGATTCCTTGATCAAAACTCACTGATGGCTTCCAGCCGAGTTCTTTTGAAATTTTGGAATGATCCATGGCGTAGCGCATATCATGACCCTTGCGGTCCTCAACATAAGTTTTGAGGGTTTGCGGTTTGTCCAGTATCTTGAGAATTGTGTCGGCGACTTCGATACCATTCCTCTCTGAGTCACCACCGATGCAGTAAGTTTCACCGATTTTTCCCTTATGTAAAATTAAATCAATGGCACTGCAGTGGTCGGTGACATAGAGATAGTCACGTACCGCCTTGCCACTTCCATAGATCGGTAATGACTTGTCAGCCATCGCGTTTGTGATGAAGAGGGGAATTACTTTTTCGGGAAAATGATACGGGCCGTAATTGTTGGTGCAGTTGGAAATAGTTGCCGGCAGATTGTATGTTTCGACATAAGCGCGAACAAGATGGTCCGAGCCGGCTTTGGAGGCGGAGTATGGTGAGCGTGGCGAATAGGAAGTATTTTCGGTAAAAAGTTCGGATTTGTTTTCAAGCGAGAGTGTGCCAAAAACTTCGTCAGTTGAAACATGGTGAAATCGCTCAACTCCCAATTCTCTAGCAACATCGAGCAAAACTTGAGTCCCGACAACATTGGTTTGGACAAAAATTGCCGGGCCGGTGATCGAGCGGTCGACATGGGATTCGGCGGCGAAATGGACGACTGAGTCACAACCGGTCATGGCTTTTTTGACATCGTCGGTGTTGCAAATATCACCGTTAATAAAAGAATAATTTGGATTATTTTCAACATCTTTCAAATTTTCGAGATTGCCGGCGTACGTCAATTTATCTAGATTGACGATTTCGTAATCCGGATATTTTTTCATCATATACAGAATGAAGTTCGCGCCGATAAAACCGGCACCACCAGTGACTAGGAGCTTTTTAGGGCTTAGGACTTGGGGCTTAGGACTTGGGGAACGGAAATGAGGTTTTAGGACTTGGGAATTAGAGTTTTGGGAGTCGGACTCCGGACTTAGGTTTTGGGACTGAGGGGGCATTATGGTTTCCTTTTTTATATTTAATAAAACCGCCACATAAAGATATCACCTCACTCGCAAGATTGTAAAATTTTTCTTTTTCTTCCTTACTAATGCAGTGAAGACTGTAAGCAATTGAAATTTGAGTCATCATTTCGTAAACTGATCCGATTGCAATCTCGATGAAATAGCAGACCTCTTTGGCTGATTTTCTGGAATATCCCTCGGCTATATTAGATGGTGCAGATACCCCGGCCCTTCTCAATTGATTGGTCAATCCGAATTTTTCTTCTAGAGGAAATTTCTTTGTTAATTCGTAACAAAACAGGCAAAGTTCCATTGCTTTTTTCCACGTATCCAAATTTTCAAAATTCTGACTCAACTTTTTGCCCTTTTGCATCCTAAGTCCTAAAACCTATGTCCTAAAACCTGACTATAAATTTTCCCAATTAAAATTAATTTCTTTATCAAATGGATCTATTCTTTCTTCGTCGGGGTTGTCACGATCATAAGCCTTGGTCACATGGTAAAAGAGGAGGCATGGGGCATCAGACAAAACTTTGTAGCCGTGGACAACGCCAACAGGTATTAAAACCAATTTATAGTCGTCAGTTCCACCGTAAATAACATCAGTTTGACCAAAAGTTTTGGAGTCTTTGCGTTGGTCATAAAGAACAATAGCGGCTCGTCCTGAAGCCAGAAACCATAAATCATCCTGATATTTGTGCCAATGGAATGCCTTTATCGTGCCTTTGTCTGCAATTGTAAAATTACTTTGTCCAAAATGACTCAGCAGATCATCGTCATCGCGCAAGACTTCCATAAAAATGCCTGGCTCGACGTCTTGATCGAGATCGGGCTTGTCTTTGAAGACTTTTAATTCCTTGATTTTTACACCATTGAT
>PEZW01000001.1:34018-34435 GCA_002773985.1 Candidatus Berkelbacteria bacterium CG10_big_fil_rev_8_21_14_0_10_43_13 | reverse complement strand
AAAAGCTCTTACCGGTACGCCTCTATCTCAAGCAACTGATATTCCCCAGGAAGCACAAAAAAACCTCGAAAAACTGAAAACTGAAACGACAGACCCCGTTGCCCTTGCCGCCATCCAGGCCGCTCTCGACAATGCCGCAAAATGCATCACCGCAACTTCAAAATCAGATTCGTCTTGTACTGATTTACCTAGTCTAATAGAAAAAGCGCTTGTTGCATATGAAAAAGCCAACCCAACTATTTCACCAATCGAGGGCAAAGCTCCGGTCGACGACAATGACCTAACCTTCAACTCAGATCTTCATCTCGGTACTCCTCTTCGACCGGCTTCTTCCTCCGATACCGACGGGCACGGCACCTATTTTTACACTGGCGAAAATAAATGTGATGGCGTCGATGTTTATACTGCCAACAAGGC
>PEZW01000001.1:20027-33977 GCA_002773985.1 Candidatus Berkelbacteria bacterium CG10_big_fil_rev_8_21_14_0_10_43_13 | reverse complement strand
GCGATGATGCTAGCGGCAATGGCACTAAAATGATTGTTATCAAGCACGATGACTATCAGATTCTTTATGCTTTTATTACTCCTGATGTACAAGAGGGTTATGTTATCACTCAAAACGACATTGACACTCGTAAGCCGATCGGTCACACCAGTGCAGAAGGCACGAGTGTCGTTCACATCGAATTTACCTATTGTGGCGTATGTCTTGTCACCAATAACGCCAACAAACGCGATCACGACGGTGATAATCCTATATACACAACCTGGGGTGAATATTATTGGAGTCAACTGAAAGAAGCGCTAACAATTGCGAGCTAGGGATAGACAAAAGACAAGAGACAAAGAGATTTTGCGCAAAAGTCAATGAAATGAGCTGAGGGGCAAATAGTGAGAACTTTTTTCCAAAAACTTATCATCACAACCATCGGGCTATCGATCGCGCTTAACCCGCTCGTCGTTTTGGTACCGCAAACAGTCAAGGCGGAGGATCTTAGTGATGGTGGTAGTTTGGAGTACCCGACCAGTGCAATAATTACTATTAGTTTGGCGCAACAAAAAGCCCTTAATGCAGACTCGGTCATTTCCGAGCCGAGTGCCACTTGTCCGGCAAAAATTGCCACCAATTCCCAAGCATACAACGATTTATCAGCAATGTATGCCAAATATTCTCCAAATGGCTCTGACAGCGCTGTTACTTTTGCCGATATCTTTACCGACCCAAATGATCCTCAAATCGTCATGAACCTTGCCGACCGTGAAACCGTCAATGCACTTTCGTGTCTAGCGGCTGTTATGCCAAACTATAGCGAAAACTTGACTGCTCTTTTCTCAGCCCTACCCTCAAGATTGCCGGCTGACTCTACAGACGTCGCGGCAGATGGAACACTGCTCGACCAGGCCACCATTATAGATTTAGTAAATACCGAGAAAAATAGTGCCAGTCCGCGCTTCTACAGCAACGAGCAGTATTTCGACTATCTCCGCTATGGCTCTGCTGGTCTGGATTCAACTGTTTTTCTGGCCAATTCGGCAAAATTTGACAGTTATGTCAAAGAAGCCAAAAAAAGTTACAGCAACAACGACATTATCTCCGAATGGAATACTCAGCTCAATTTAATTTTGAACGGACAAACACCGACCGTAGATGTTCCTACCCTGACCTGCGTCACCGGCATGGATGCGAATACTCTGCGAGCCTATATCACTGACAACAATGTGAATAAAAGGGACTATGTCGCTAACGTTATAAAAACCGCGCTAAACAGCCTGACTCTTGATATACGTGTTGTAAATCTACTTATCTACCTCGTTACGCCAAAAGATCAGGGTGGTGCCGGACATTGGCGTATACGCGTCGCTAGACTGTTTCAAAGTGATGCAGAATCAAATGAATCAATCGCCATCAATCAGGCGAATGCCAATATCAACGTGCCGACACTGGTTGACGCTAGCGCAAATAACGGTTCGAATAAAATAAACTGCGACTCGACTATGACGGCGGCCGAATGTGGCAGTCAGGCAAACCAGAGTGATGTCACTGTATCTGACACCGATGGCACTGAATATGAGGCTTTTTTCAGGGACATGAACGAAAGCTTGAGTGACGAGACAAATATCTCGGCGCACAATACTGGTCAGGCTGTCGATATATCAGAGGTCGATGATCTGCGCTGCACTCTTGTAAAGAAACGCCGCATCGGTAAATGGTCATCAATAGCTCAGCCAGTGCGTCCGATCAAGCTGGTTTGGCAAACGACCGATGGCTGGAATGCCTCAAACGGTGCCAGCGACTTTGACACTATGAGCATGATGAAAGACCTGGCCAAGCAGAGTATTGTCGATATGCTCGGCTCGATGAACAGTGACATCTCTGATTATAGTGGCGACCTGACAAAAGCCAATTTCGGCGATTTGGTCGGAATCCTCGGCCAATCACTTCTGACAGGGGTGATGTCTTCGCCCGGAACAACACTGGAAGGATACAGTGTTAGTGACACGGTCAAAAATCTCGGTATGGTTTACTTTGCCGATTATTTTGGCCTGCCTCGGGAGATTTTTCAGGGCGCCGACATTACCGATATGGAAAACATCAAATATATTATCGGTCGATCTGCCATCGAGAAAAAACTTGGGCTTCCCTACGGATCGCTGGACAGTCTGAACTTAAATGCGACCAATCTAAACGGCCTAAATAAACCTGTTTACGACCTTGAAGGATTACTTGTAAATATTGGTCTTCGAAAAGTCGAGCACGAAATGGGTCTCGACAGAAACGATCTCGACCGCTATCTTCAGGGTGATACGGTTGATTATGGTATCAACAATACATCTCTCGGTCGCATCGTCATCGAAGACGACCTGAGCTTGCCAAAAAATTCCTGGCCGACGACGCCGGAAACATTTGGTGATTTGAAAAATTTTATCTCAAGCGCCAGAGTTTCAATACTAAAAATCGACCCCGGATATATCGACAACATTCTCCATATCGATGCCGAAACGACAAAGAAGTTTATGTCCGGCAGTATCAATAGTGAACAATACGCTGAAATAGTCGGCACCAGTCGTTTCAACGACACCACTGCCGGTCTGGCCTATTTCAGAGCCAACAACAGTGCTTATCAGTTGCCCGGGCCAATTTACGACGAGGATGGAAAGGTAACCGATGCCACTAAAAATATGCCGGACACTTGGACCGAGGCGATCAACGGCAAAGTCAGTGCGCTCAAAACTATCGGTATTTATACTCTGGCCAGACTACTTGGTGAAAACTCTCTAGATATAAACACGACTGATATTTTGCCGTATGGTTCGACCTTCAAAAGTGCCATCATCTCATCCGCTGATGGCTCAGAAAGTGAGATTGAGTTTGATCGTACCACTTACGGTCAATTTGTCTTTCGTAACTGGCTCGAACAAAACCTGACCACACGACTGAAGGCCGCGGAAGGTTGCGGTAAACCCGGTACAGACAATGCCGCCGTAAATATTGTTTACAACGGCCAGCCGACTTACAATGGCCCGGCCAGCATCAAAAACCCGACACAAGAAGACGCTCAAAACACCGTCAACAGTGTCTGTCTGCTCTACAGTGATGTCACTATCAACAACATCAAATATGTAGATTCCAAGGGCATTCCGCGCGAAAATAACACTTCCTCTGTCGTACATCAAACCGTGTCGGAAGAAAGCGCCATCTCAGCCGGCTTGATCAACTCCGATCTGTATTCAATCATGGGTTATGGTCAAGCAAACGGTCGCGCCGTCTTCGAACGGATTGGCTCAAAGATGCTTTATTATGGTATCGCCAAAAAAGCGATGACACCGGAGGAAAAAACCGCCATCGATTTGTCCGACACCAATCCATCGATCGACCTGCCTGAAAGCAATTTAATTACATTTTACTGGTCAAGGATTGATAAAATCCAGCGCCTTGTTTCGAAAATTCAAACAGAGTGGGCAGCATTTTCTTCGACAGACGCCGAAGCAAAAGATATTACAACCAGAGTTGACAATATAATCAATGCAACCAAAAAGATTTACGCCGAAAACGGCTTTGATCTGACAAATATTCGCGAAGTTGCAACCACCGCCATCACGATAAAAACTGAATTAGCCGAGATCAAGAACGATCTGGGAATTTTGAAGGATCGTTATGCCGGACAAAAGGGCACGGAAGCGATCAATCGCGTCAATCAAATCAACACGATGATTTATGACGTCAACGAACTGATTTTGGTTGCTTCCGAAATCATGGTCGGGCACTCGATAGATTCCACTGATGCCATCACGATCGAAAAACTCAATCAAGCCACTGCCAGAAACAAAAACAGCTCTGTTAGCGGCAACGGGCTTAGCGCATGGGAAATTATGTTGCTGGTTTTTGGCCTGATGAGTAATACGATCACACCAAAGGACTTTTTTCTCCGACTCGGGGCCAACTCAGCTGAATCCAAGCTCGGTCTGCCACGAAACTCTCTGCTTTATCTGATTTCAAATTACGATCAATTTGGTGTGACAGGAATAGATACTTTTTATCAGTCGCTCGGTCAAGCTCAAATTGAGGCCGAATTTTCAATGCCGACTTACTATTTTCAGGGCAATGTCATCCGAAACACGATGCCGGATTTTTACAAAAAAGACGATAAGACCGGTTACGCTGACCTGAAGAAATATGCTGTTGACGAAGACGGCGATAGCATCATCCTACCGGCTTATACACAATATGTTTTTTCGCACTCCGTTTTGTCGCAAGGGCTGCAAGTAAGCGGCGATACTAAAGTGTCAAAGCCGGCCACAACTCTCTCAATCGACGACTGGATCACCAGCGTCAGAATGATGCACGGCAGATACAAGGACAACTTTATAAACTGGGTCAAAACAGCCCAGAAAGGCTGGCTGGCAAAAAATAAGAGTATTGAAAGATATGAAAATACAATTTCAGATGTTGTCGCCAACATCCAGGCTCGCGGTTTTGCCGGCGGGATTCAATCAGCTCAAAACGATCTCTTGATGCGGCTCGGTTTTCCGACTGGTAATTTCGAGGCCCTGGTCGACGACTCCCCTCTGGCTTGGCAGGTTAGCAATACACGCGCAGGAGCGATCGACAAACAATTGAAATTGCCCTCCGGTTATACCAAAATGCTCTTTACTGGCAATAACAGTATTACCTCAAAATCAATTAGCCAGAAGGATAAAAACCTTATTGCCGCTTCTACTCTGAATATCTCCCAAAACGAGCTAGAAAAGTACATCCAGATCGTCAATGGTGAGGTCTTGCCTTCAGAAAACGCCGAATACGGACCGGAATTTCAGACTGATTATGTCGTCGACAATCCCTATGCTGATCCGGGTATTACCGGCACGACCTGTCCTGTTTCCTATACGGAAAAAGAGGGTTTTGTCGTCAACGAAACGACCATCCCAAGTAATTCGTTCTGTTATTACGACAAGAAAGGTCGACACTGTTTTCAAAGTACAGAAGAAGCCACTCATTACTCAGCCAATCATGACGAAGACAGGATAACCAATGTTGTTGAAAACATATCAACCAATATTGCTCTGAGTCTAAACCTGGATAGCCCAAGGTTAATTGGTGAGGTCTATCAGGGATTGTTGGCATTTATCAACAACAAATCTGCCGTAACAATTTTTAACGACCAGATTTTAATCGACTTTGGCCACGTTGAAGTTGAAGACAATACAACCAGAGCTGAGATAACAAAAAATCTTTTTGATACTTATTCTGAGGGTAAATTGACCGATGCCCTGATGAGCCTCTTCACCCGAGAGAGTGTCGCTTCACCATTGTTCAATTATAAGGTCAAGGTAGGCACTTGGGTTGCTCAGGCAGTACTGACCACTAAGCTTTTCAACAGTCTCGGTCTAAATATTGATCCAACACTTTTCGATGGTGCTGATTTTTATGATATTTTGACCGGTGATTATAGCTCACTGACTCGGATCGGTTCGACACTTGTCGACCGCGCGCTCCAAATAAAACCGGGCACCACACTGCTAATTATCAATGCGGTCAGTCCCGAAGGACGAAGGTGCGCACTGCAATCTGCCGGAGGCGGACTGCTCGGCAGTGTTTTTGGCTTGAACAGTTTTCCGATAAACAAACTCAACCTAAACGCCGGAGACTTCCTCTCGACTCTGGGACAGGAAAAAATAGAAGAGACGCTCAGTCTGCCACGGGGAACTTTTCGTGTCGATGACCCCGGTAAGCCGGAAACCGACAATCTGGATAATTTAGTCAAGAACGTTGGAATTATTAATTTCTTCGCCGCATTCAAACTGCCAATCGACGTTACAAACGCAAGCAACAAAGCAACATTTGACAACGCTGTTCGCGACATCCTCGGAGACGAAAGATACGGCAGGGTTTCCGGTTCTTCACCACAATACAAAATAGCTCAGGTCAAATTATTTTTAAGCGCTTCTCTGACAGTCACCGGAACCTCAAACGAAGGAGTGAAAACGCTTGAGCAATTACTAAATACCCTCCTGCATCAGTCTGGCGGACTATACCAGACCTTGGCCTCGACCGATGCAAGCAGTGCGATGCCGAGCAAACCGATTACTTCTGACTTAAGTAATGATGTCTCAAACAGCTATGCCAGCTACAATCAGCAGGTTAGAGTTTTTTATGACCAAGCAAGCAGTCTTGATAATACTTTGGGGCTGCCAAAGTTCTCGACCTTTTTACTACTGGCCGGACAAACCAAGCCATCGAAATACATAAGTGAGGTCGGCACCAAACTTGGCGTTAAGGTTGGCGAGATGGAGCTAGCCAAGCTTCTCGGTATGGACGAGATAGAGGCTACAAGTGCGATAACTATTGGCGAACACTTGACTAACTTTTTTTCCTGCAATGGCCCTGGCGAGCATATGGTCGACAAAGAGTGTGTGGTTGGAGGTGGTTTTTACAAGACAAGCGCCGACGGTTCGACTACTCTAGTGCGAGAACAAAGCCCGTATTATCATCAATGGGGCACGCTTTTCGAAAACCTAGATCAGATTTTTGATTTCAATCTGGATCGATTTGCCGGTTTTGAGGTCGGCACCTTCAGCTATATTTTAGATAATCCAAACCAGACCATACCGGTTTTATTGCAAATTGGCGCAGAAAAATTAGATGCCAAAATCGGACTTAAAAGCAAAAATGATGATGGCAGTATAAATATTGTCTCTCTCTCCGGACTGTATCAATTTATGACAGTAGATGAATACAGCTCCGATGTCACCACCTGCCGGGCAAAAGTATATCCAAACAATGAAGATCTTGATCTTGATAATCGAATCGCCGCCGCGGTCAAAGAGGTCAAAAATAAAAAAGTTGACATCTCAAATCCGAAAGTTTCAGATGATGATGTGATGAAAATGTTGGAAGCTGAGCTTGATTTAGAGTTGCTACAGCAAGACGCTGACAAGTTAATGGCAGATGAAAGGGCTTGTATCGAGGAATCCAGGATATCTTCACCCAACTATCAAGACCGTTTTAAAAACTGGACCGAGCTAGCTGGAGCGACAGAGATTCACCGCCTCGTATCAGATATAAATATTCCCGGCTGTGTGCCAGGCCCGACAAACAACTACAGCTGTAACATCGGTGTGGATATGCCCGTCGAAGATATACAAAAAGTTTTTCACGGCGATCTACGCTATCTGGAAGCAGTCGGCATGGCCGTCTCGGCAAATTTTGTCTTTATCGAGATTGGCAACATTGGCACCAGAAACTGTAATGAAGCAGAAAAAAATGGTGGCTGTAGTCAAGCTGTGCCGGAAGAGATGAGAATTTCGTATGAAGAGATTAAGGCGGCGCTCTTTGGCATACCGGACGACCAGGCCATCGCTCTGGCGACATGGAATGAGGAAAATACTCTGGCCGGAATTGATTACAAACCAAATCCCGACACAACCTCGACTGTTGCCACTGTCAATTGCGATATAACCAGTGACGTCCTGTTGTCAGGTATAGCAAATTGTGTTGCCGGCGCCGGTAAAAAAAATGATGCGTTACTCACAATAGACGAAAATCTTGATTTTCAATATGGTTATAGCCCAGCAAATATTACAACAGAGCAGACAAGACTCGACACAGAGTACACAGGGTTCCAGAGCAATTTATCAATGGCAAATAGTATTTTATCACACTGCGATACTTCTGATGATCCTGACACCTGCGTCAAAGATGCACGTGGCTCCATCGATAGTATTACTATGTCAATATCAGAAAACAGACACAAATCAAACTTGCTAAATTCAATCAATCATCCTGATTCACCGGATGCTATACAACTCGATAAAAACAGTCCGGCTGTCATCGATGTTCAGAAGAGTGCCAAGAAGGCGGCTCAGGATAAAATAAAATATGACCTGATGGATATTACCCTCTGGAAACTGGATGAAAACATCTTCCCGGGTTTTTCACAAATTATGTTTACCGGCAACGCCACTGAGCGCTGGGCGGCGCTGGCACAGTACACCCGTGCCGGTCTGACCAACGGCCACTTGTTTGGTATCAACTTTAAGTCTGTTGACCCTCTACTTGTCAATGCTGTAGCCGGAGGTGTTGCCTATCTAACCGCAGGAACAGACGAAGCCCGACAAAATGCCCTGAAAAATTTTGGTGACGCAGAATTTTCTACCCTGACAAATTTTCTCTCTAGTCATTCGGAAAAGTGGCTTGGCTTCAAACTCGACAGAAATATGTCCGAGGGACTGCTGACCAGTATTTTTACCGGTGACTGGGGCGGAAATGCACTGACCCTTGATGGAGTCCTAGGCGAAGGAAACACCACAACACCATTTCTCGGTTCAGACCATCTCACTCTTGGTGGCGCCGTTCAAAATTTCGGCCTGTCAAAAATCTTTGGCTGGGCTGACAGACAGCTAGGACTGACTCCCGGTCAGACGATGGAACTGTTCTCTGCGACGAAGAAGCTATATCAGGCTTCAAAAGCGTTCCAGGCTGCCAAATCCACCCTTGCGGCGGCGCAGGGGGCCGATGGTGATCCTGAAACTATTGCGAAATTTACTGCAGAAAAACAAGCCGCTTATGAAAGTATGCGTGCGGCGGCTGGTGCCCTTGTCCAGATCGGCATTAGCATCATGGTCGACAAACTGCTCGGCAAAACTCTTGGTAGCATCGAGGAGCAACTTGGTCTGGTTCCGGGATCTCTGGCACCGCTTGTCTCGACGGCAATTTATGCCGGTGTCGTGGCCGCCGCCAATGCCGGTGTCTTTGGCTCAGCCGCCGTTGGCTTCCTGCCGGCACTCGGACCATGGGGAATTGCGGCTGTCCTGATCATGTTTGCACTGACAAATCTTCTCAGTGTTTACCGAGTCGAATACTGGTGCTCGGCCGACGGTTATTATCCTCGCCTCGGCACCGCTGATCCAAACAAAAACGATGTTTCTGGTCTTGATGTGATGGGCGGGAGAGTCGACGGAAACCTTAATACAACTATTCAACGTCTATCTGTATTGGCGGCACAGTACAAAGCTCAAAGACTGATCGGCGACACCTTAAATATTCAATATAATTCAGATTTCAACGACTCAGAGGGCTTACCGACCATCCCGACACAGATGATGACCGGACGTACCGAAGACGTCGATTACTGGAAAGAATCAGTTCAGAACAATATGTGCCTGCAACGATTTGGCGATGGAATTAAAATGCTTTTCAACGGTCAATCCGCTGTCTGCGATATTGGAATGCAACGCATGGGCCTGTGGCAAAATCCACAAACTACAGCTTGGACACATATCGGGTTCTAGGTCAGTTTATCAGCTTATCAGCCTGTCAGCTCGTCAGCTGATAAGCTGAATAGCTGACAAGCTGCTCTCACCATTTAACCATTATTCTGACCGACCGGACCGAGTTTTGGCCCAATCTTTTATTGACAGAATCAATTAGTTCTTCTTTTTGAATTTCGAGTTCTGAGGCGGCTGGTGAAGAGTTAACAGAAACTTTCAAAACGCCCCGTAAAAATGAAACGGCTTCAAAACGCCCCTTGCCCCATTCGTTGGCATAAAAACAAATCTGGGCCGATCTGATAGTTCCAGACAGCTTCTTCTTGGCCAGGGCCGACATCAAAATTTTATCAAGCTTTTCCATAATTACTACTAATTTACAAATCTGACTAAATCACGAATTAATGGAATCATCTGATTGGTGGTTTTGTTTAATTGGTGAATTAGTAGTATGAAGTTTTATTATCTTGGCATTACCCACCAAACACCGCGACAGATATTCTTCTTCAGTCGTCGTAATAATTGTCTGATATTTTTCGATCAAATCACAAAGATGTTCTCGCCTGCTACGGTCAAATTCCGAAAAAACATCGTCAAGCAAAAGCAGGGGTTGGTTTTTTTTGTCATCGGAAAGAAATTCCAGCTCGGCCATCTTGAGCGCCAAGACAGCTGATCGTGTTTCCCCCCTTGAGGCAAAGTTAGCTACATTGCAATTATTTAAATTGAAAACCAAGTCATCTCGGTGCGGACCGATCAGAGTGTGGCCGGACGAAATTTCACGCCGTTGATGAGCCAGCAATTCGTCGGAAAAATTATTGATTGCGTTGGTATGATAGTTCAAGTCAAGCTGATCAGACTTACCGGAAATTTTAGAATAAAGTGCCGACAGGTGTTCGTTTAGCCGCGCAATAGTCTTAACCCTGGCATCAATTATTTTTTTTCCTTCCCGAACTAATTCGATATTCCAATAATCAAGCTCGTCGATCGAGGCCTGGTTTGACCGAATCCGTTGCAAAAGTGAGTTGCGTTCTTGGCGGATCTTTTCATAGCGAACAAGCGTGCGAAGATAGTCACGATCAGATTGACTGATCATTATGTCGAGAAATTTACGCCTGATTCGCGGAGAACCAGTAATAATTTCTAGAGTTTCGGGCGAAAAGATCACACTGCGCAGGCGGCCGATAAACTCAGACTGTTTTTTGACCACACCTTTATCCTTGACCTGAAAGATAAAGCTAGGGGTTTTTTGTAAAAACATCTCTATCTCGTCCGCCTTGGCTCGACTGCCAGGCAGAGACAGATCGCCATTTATCCGCGCGTAGTCAGCATCAATTTTAATTAAATTTTTCTTATTATCATTGCGAAAAGAGCGACAAAAAGACAAGATAGCAATCGACTCGAGAATATTACTTTTTCCCACTCCGTTCGGGCCGATAAATACTGTTGTTTGGTCAAGATCTGTTTCAAAATCACTATGATTGCGAAAATTGTGAAGCTTGAGATGTTTTAACATATAAACTGACTAGCTGAAAGGCTGAAAGGCTGAAAAGCTGACAAGCTGACAAGCTGAAAGGCTAACTGTCCAACTTCAGCGGCATAATAATGTAAAAATAATCAGGATCTTTTGGTGTCTTAATCGCTCCAGCAGCTGTCGACTCGTTGAAATTCAATATTATTTCTTCATCACTGATAACATTTAAGATATCGAGCATGTAGCGAGCATTAAAAGCGATTTCGACATCACCGCCAGTGGTTTCTGAGGCGATTGAGGACTTGGCTGTCCCTGATTCGGAAGCAACTGAAGAGATCGTCAGGTCATTTTTTTTGACAATAACCCTGACATTATTGTTGGCTGAGTCTCTGGCAAATAGAGAGGACATTTTTACTGCCGACAGAATATCACTCAGCTTGGTTTTGGCCGTGATCTTAAATGATTCTGGCACGATCTGGCTATAATTTGGAAAGGCGCCTTCAATTAGTCGTGAGACAATATAAGTGTTTCCGATTGAAAAAGAGATCTGGTTTTCTTTGGCTGAGATTTTAACATCCTCAACACCATCCTCGGTCGAAATCAATCTCAAAACTTCAGCAGCCGTCCTGAGTGGAACAATTAAATTTTGCTCTGCAACCTTGGTTTCAAGTGTTATTTTCTTCTCAGCCAGACGATATGAATCGGTTGCCGCCAGTGTTAATTTATTGCCTGAAAATTGGCAGTAAATTCCAGCCAGGACTGGGCGTGTTTCATCTGTAGCTGCAGCGATATTAACTTTTTTAAAAGCATCAATAAGTTTGGTTCTAGAAATTTTAGCAACCACCTCCGTAGGCGGTTTTGGCACCGTCGGAAATTCCTCAGCAGAGATGCCTTGAATTGTTGCTTCAAAATGTTCAGATTTTAATTTGCCCGAAACCGCTTCGGTCACCAGCTCTATCGACTCATCTTTATTGTTTAAAACAAAATCAGACAGTAATCTAACCGGCAGAGTTAGCTCTCCGTCCTCCTCAATCTTGCCAATAACTTGAGTCGAGATACCAACCTCAAGGTTGGTCGCCGACATTTGGATTTTTCCCTTTTCTGCCGATATTAAAACATTGTTCAAAACCGGCAACGTCGCTCTAGAACCGACAATCCGAGAAATTTGATTTAGCCCCTTGGCAAAGTTTGATTGCAATACAATTATTTTCATTTATTCCACCTTTCTAATTTATTAATTAACAGAACTTGTGTGTTTGTTGTCATCCCGCACTGTAAGCTTGAGATGCGGGATCTTGAGCTATTATTATAGTAAGATCCCTGCTCTCCAGCCGCAGGCAGGGATGACAAATATGGGAATGGTTAACTGCGTAAGTCCTAATCTTATATTTATCCACAACTTTTTCAAAACCTGTGGATTATTACACGTCCGGTCTAGCCTGTTTTTTGGGCACTCGGTCAGCATTTTTAATCTATTTTTTTATTACCTTGTGGATAACCATATTTTATCACTGTAACTTAGTGGACAACCTGTGACTAACCCCTGACCACTAAATACTAACCACTAACTACTATTCTTTTTCCCCCAGTTTTTACCAAGTGAATCAACACTGTTTTCCACTACTTTAATTGCTTTTTTTTCGCTCTAATAAACATTTTTTAAACATTTCCCCAGTTTCCACAGCCCTTATTACTATTACTATCTAATATACCTCTTTTTTATTAACTAACCGAGGAATAGATTCTGTCTTTCAAAATCGTCAGATCTTCCTTTACTCTCAAATCAGAGGATATATTGGTTTCAATCTTCTTACATCCATGCATAATTGTTGAATGATCTTTTCCACCCATCTTTCGACCAATTTCCGGATATGACAAATTACAGAGATGACGAAGTAAATAAATAACGATATGACGAGCAGAGACAAATTCCTTGGTTCGTTTTGGACCAAGTAAGTCTTCTATTGGGATATTATAAAATTTGTGAACTTCGCGAATTATAACATCAGGAGTAAGTGTTTGCTGTTTTTCGATAACCATATTGGAAAGAATTTCCTTGGTTTTATCAAGAGTAATATCACACTTAGTCAAACTACAAGCCGCTAAAACCTTGTTGAGCGCTCCTTCAAGTTCGCGGACAGATGAACTGATGCTACTGGCAATATAAGAGATAACATCATCAGCAACTTCTTTTTTTAGCTGTATTGCTTTGTGGCGTAGGATCGCCTCTCGGGTTTCTAAATCCGGCTGACTGATATCACAGACCATTCCCCCTTCAAAACGGGTTTTGAGTCGAACCTCAAGTCCTTTGATGTCCTTTGGTGTTCGATCTGATGTCAAAATAACCTGTTTTTTATTTTGGTATAAATGGTTGAAGGTATGAAAAAACTCATCCTGTGTTCCCTCTTTGCTTGAGAGAAATTGAATATCATCAATGAGAAGTAGATCAACATTGCGGTAACGGGTTTTAAAATCTTTTGCTTTGCCAAAGCCTTGACCGACGGCTTGAATAAAATCATTAATAAAAGTTTCTGTTGAGACATACAGAACTTTTTTGTTTGGATGCTTTTTTAGAAGTTCATGGCCGACAGCCTGAATTAGATGAGTTTTGCCAAGTCCTGATTCTCCGTAGATATATAATGGGTTGTATTGTAACCCGGGACTCGCGGCGACAGCGATGGCGGCGGCGTGAGCAAGCTGATTTGATGGGCCAACAATAAAATTTTCAAAAACATAATTATCACTTAGAGTTGTGTTTTGAGGTAGTGTTTGAGGTGTGCTTTTCTGTGGCGACGAGTGAGCAGGTTTTTCCACAGGCTTGTGGATAAGTTTATCTTGGGCAAATGTGATGACCTGATCTGGCTGGGGTGAGGCAATCTTAAATTTTATTACCGGTGACTTTTCCTCCGTCTGTTTTTCGATTGCTCGTTCAAGCTCTTTTATATACTTCTTTTTGAGCCAGTCTTCAACAAAAAAAGTTGGCACTCCGATTGTAAAAACGTTCTTTTTTTGCTCAAAGATAAAGGTGTTTTTGAACCAAGTTTCAAAATTGGCTTTTGATAGAGTAACTTGGAGTTCACCTAGAACACTGCGCCAAAGTTCGTTTAAGTCCATCGCTTGCCTCGAGAGTTAAATAAGTCTGTTTGAAATATAACAAGTTATCCACAGTTGATGCAATACGGCGGGTTTCGAAGTAGTAAAAAACAACCACGAAAATAC
>PEZW01000001.1:19488-19971 GCA_002773985.1 Candidatus Berkelbacteria bacterium CG10_big_fil_rev_8_21_14_0_10_43_13 | reverse complement strand
TCAGCTGAGAACTTAAAAAGCTTATTAAACTTCTCGCTTCCGCTCGAAGAATAAAAAAACATTTAAATGTTAATTTAATTACACATAACGCGTAATCTTTGTATTTTTGTATAATTTTGTATTTTCGTGATTACCGTTGATTTTGTTAGCTTAATTTGCTACACTACACAAGTTATGAAACCAACATACAACCCAAACAAACGCAGACGGCAAAAAAAACACGGCTTTCTCCATAGAATGGCTACTTTAAGTGGTCGACTCGTTTTGCGACGTCGTCGAGCAAAAAAAAGAAAAGTTCTGGTTGTTTAGTGTTTGAAAAAATGGGCTTCGGCCCATTTTTAAATTAATCTAATTTCTAATTAACCTAATTGCTCTAACCTGCCTGCAGAGGCTATCGCTTCAGCGATTGCGGGCAGGATAAATCCCAAATCTTAATTTATGTAAGCTTGGTCATTGTGTTTTGGTGCTTGTTTAGGTTAATTA
>PEZW01000001.1:438-19452 GCA_002773985.1 Candidatus Berkelbacteria bacterium CG10_big_fil_rev_8_21_14_0_10_43_13 | reverse complement strand
AACTTAAAAAGCTTATTAAACTTCTCGCTTCCGCTCGAAGAATAAAAAAACATTTAAATGTTAATTTAATTGCACATAACGCGTTAGTAATTAGAACAATTAGAAATTAATTTACAAAAATGTTAAGTTGTTTTTATGTTAAACAAACTCAATCGTCTCCAAAAAGATAAAGATTTTTCAAAGGTTTTCCGCTCTAGTCGGCCGGTTTTCACTGGTAACTTGAACGTGCGGGCGCTGAAACGACCTGATGCCGGACCGAGCCGATTTGGCTTTGTGATCAGTAATAAAATTGAGAAACGGGCAACGCGACGCAATGCGCTAAAGCGTCGCCTGCGGGCAGCAACTCGAGAACTCATCCCATCGATTAAAGTTGGATTTAATGTCGTCATCACGGTCAAACAAAATTATAGTTATCCTTATGATTATGTAAAACTTAAAACTGATCTAAATTTGGCTTACGCAAAGATCGGTCTCAAAAAGTGAAAAAACTGCTTATAAAAATTATCAGTCTTTATCAGAGAACCCTGTCTCCTGATACTGGTTGGTTTAAGCACCGTCACCCGTTTGGTTATTGTAAATTTACGCCAACCTGTTCAGAGTACGCCAAACGTGCTATATTAAAACACGGTTCACTTAAAGGGCTTGCGCTCGGCACTTGGCGAGTTTTACGCTGTAACCCCTGGAGTAAAGGCGGAATTGATAATATTTAAAATGTCAAAATCCTAATTTCTAATGTCAAATGAAATACTCAAGCTCAAATGCTTAAATTTCAAAATTTGACATTTGAACTTTGGAAATTTGAAATTTTATTAGAAATTTGACATTAGTATTTTGACATCATGAAAGCCTTTTTTTACACACTTCTCTATCAGCCGTTATATAATTTTCTTATTTTAATTGCCTGGCTCATCCCCGGACACTCAATGGGGTTTGCTATCGTTGTTTTGACGATTGTAATTCGTCTAATCTTGTTGCCGCAATCACTGAAGGCGGCTAAGTTGCAAGTCAAAAATTTCGAACTTCAGCCAAAGATTAGTAAAATTCGCAGCGAGATAAAGGATCAGCGCGAACAATCGCAAGCGATGATGAATCTTTACAAGGAGGAGGGAGTTTCCCCTTTTGGTTCCTGTCTGCCTCTTTTGATCCAATTACCCCTTTTGATAGTCCTCTATTCTGTTTTTCGTAACGGCTTGGCTGCAATTAATCTAAAAGACCTGTATTCTTTTGTTCCCCACGCATTTTCTATCAACAATTCATTTTTTGGCCTAGACCTGACCAAGACTGATCCTTGGATTTTGCCGATCATTGCTGGTGTGTCACAGCTTGTTTTGTCGCTGATGATGATGCCACCTCAGCCAAAAACTGCTGGCGAAAAGGCTGATCCGACAGCGATGATGAGTCGACAAATGACCTATTTTTTACCAATAATGACGATTTTTATCGGCCGATCAATGCCGGCGGCACTAGTCATTTACTGGATTGTTACAACACTCTTTAGTCTTGTCCAGCAATGGTATGTCAATCAAATTATTGCTAGTGAAAAATTAAAAATCAAAAGCGGCGCACTGTCCGCACCAGTTGTCTCGGCTACACCCAAGTCACCCGTAAAACCAGATGCTCCGAAGAAAAAAGAGGATATGTTGATGAGGATGATGAACAAGCGTCTTGATAAGAAGGAAAAAAAGGCTGGCGTCAACGTGACCGTCAGGACAAAGAAAAGAGGATAGTAATTAGAAAGTTCATAAAGTTCATAAAGTTTGTAAAGTTAGAAAGTTTGTAAAGTAAAAAGATATAATTCCGAGGAAGGTTGGCCGAGTGGTTTATGGCGCTGGTCTCGAACACCAGTTGGGTCGCAAGATCCTCAGAGGTTCAAATCCTCTACCTTCCGCCATTCGACTTGCTTTGCTCGCTCATGGTCTTCGACCTGAGAGCAAGTGAATTGAATACCCTGAACGAAGTTGAAGGGCAGTGATATTTTTAGATTCTGGTGCCCCGCCATAATCAATCGGACTTTGTGCCGATTTTTTAATTAGACAACCCAGTCGCGTTGATTTATAATCAAATTAGGAAACTCAAACGAGGGGTACTATGGCCAATATAAATGACACAATTTATTCTGTAAACAGGCAACAGGAAGAACAACATGTCCAGGAAAAGGCCAAGACATTGGGATTGCCATACATCAATCTGGCCGGCTATCCGATGGTGAAGGAAGTGCTTGATTTAATTCCTGAAGCGAAAGCGATTCAGCTCAAAATTATTCCATATCTGAAGATCGGAACAGGTGTAAAGATTGGGGTAGTTGATCCAGAAAACGAAGAAGTAAAAAAATTTATCGACCAGCTAGGAGCGACGACAAAATTGACATTTTCTTCTTCCCTGATGTCGACAACAAGTCTGTACTACGGAGTTTCTTTTTATGAAAAATTTCAGCAAGATAAAGCTAAAAAAGAACAAGACCAAGCACTGAAAGATGCTCCGCCTGAGGTCAACATCACCGATCTAAAATCAGCGGCTGAAGCGGCAAAGAAGGTAAATACGACGAAACTGCTCGACATATTATTGATTGGTGCGATTCAACTCGATGCCTCCGATATTCATTTTGAGCCGACTGAAGACGCTTTTTTGACTCGTTATCGCGTCGATGATATTTTGCAGGATGTGGTGACTCTACCTTTTCCTCAGTACAAACAATTACTTTCACGAATTAAATTTATGTCCAATTTGCGGATGGATATATCCGACAAACCGCAAGACGGCCGATTTTCTTTTACCGGCCCTAGCAATTTGGAGATTGATTTTCGTGTTTCGATTATGCCTTCGGCTTTTGGTGAGTCAATTGTCTTGCGTCTGCTTGGCCAAGAGAAAGCAATTTTAAAACTTAGCAGTCTTGGTTTTCGCCCTGACGCACTCGAAGAAATTCAAAAAGCAATTCATCGTCCCCATGGTATGATTTTAACTTCTGGACCGACTGGTTCTGGTAAGTCGTCGACACTTTATGCCATCCTGGCTGAACTTAAAAAACCAGGAATTAAAATTATCACACTAGAAGATCCGGTCGAGTATAAAATTCAAGGGATCGAACAAAGCCAGGTCGAAACAGACAAGGGCTACACCTTTGCTATCGGTCTAAAAGCTTCTCTGCGCCAGGATCCGAACGTTTTGATGGTTGGTGAGATACGCGACTTGGAAACTGCCGAAATTGCCATCCAAGCGGCACTGACAGGGCATTTACTTCTTTCAACAATTCACGCCAATTCCGCGCCGGCTGTCTATGCTCGATTGCTTGAGCTCGGTGCCAAGCCATTTCTTTTGTCAGGCTCGATCAATCTAATAATGGCACAGAGATTGGTTCGAAAGATTTGTCCTTTTTGCCAACAGCAATATGTGCCAGATACTATGATGTGGCAAAATGTTCTCGGAGTTCTGTCGCCGATCAGGGAGAAACTTGCACCTGATATTGTGGCTAAGTTGGGGCCAAACCCACCACAACTAATTCGCGGCACTGGCTGTGTCAAATGCAACCAAACCGGATTTAAAGGCCGTCAGGTCATCGTCGAAATTTTGACGCCAAACGACATAATCGAGAAATTAATTGCCCAGCACGCTTCGATCTCGGAATTTGAAAAGGCATCCGCAACGATGGGAGTGATCACGATGGAGCAAGATGGTCTGACAAAAGCGCTTGCCGGCTCGACTACAGTCGAGGAAGTCTGGCGTGTGACACGAGGCTAAAGATTATTTTCTGCGATATATTTCTGAAATATTATCTTTATATACTAACTGCCAATCTTGTGAATGTTTTAAATATTCACCCAAAGCTGGTTTTTTTTGTAGAGAAATCTTTTTTGTCTGCGTAAACCTCAAGAGTTGTTCGTTGATCCAGTCATATTTGCGAGGAGTTGTGTTGAGTAAAATTTCAGAGATATCATATTTGATGAGTTGAGCTTTTATTACCGACTCAGAATCGGAATTGAATTTTAAATATTCATCAAGGATCGAGTTTCCTTTACCAGTCAGAGTTTGTGGCCCACGGCCGTCGACAAATACTTTCTGGTCGGGATTTTTCCATAGTAGATAGCCGCCCCATTCATACGGGTTGAAAAGATTACCACTCTGAATAGGGTTTTTTGTCAAAAACTGGCTAGCCTTGTTTGGGTAGGTGATATCAGAAAAAGGCCCTCCAGCTGTTTGAAAATTCTCACTCCAACTTAGGATGGTAAACAAAGCTGCAAGAATTGTAAAAAAAATTACTAAAATCTTTCTTGGTGTTTTGTTCAACAAAACATTTTTTTGAACATTTTTAAACGAAAGCGCAAGATGAAAAAGAATTAATATCATAAATATTGGAAAATATCTCATAAATCTGATTCCCAGAAACCCGTAAAAAATGTAAATCAATACCCAGTTTATAGGTATTTTTTTCCAATAATTATTTATCGTCAGACAAAACAAGACGAGGCTAAGTGGAAAGATAATATTGTAGATATGAAATGGAAATGAATATATTGGCAGCCATTCAGCGATATTTGTCAGATATGTTGTACTGGACGAATAGTTAAAGATGAGTTGCCAATATCTCAATCCGTATGGAGTTAGTAGAGTTGTCGTGGCTAGTAAAAGGACAATCAGTAATAATTGACGGATATTAACAATTTTCCACTTTTTATTCTTTTTAAATTTTAATTCCAGTAAAATTGGAATTGGCATCAATGTTAGTAAACCGCCGTGGAGATTTATACCGAGAGTAAAAATTATTAAATATAAAAACATGCGCTTTCTCATTTCATCTACATACAGATAAACGTAGATAAGTAGTGCTACAGCTAGGAGTAAAAGCACTTGAAGTCTCAAGCCATAGGTAATAGTTAGGGACAGCGTGACTATTGAAAGCGAAAACAGGATTGTTGATTTTGAAGAATCGGCTTTTTGAACGATACGGAGGAGAAGAAAAGAAAAGATCAGACTGAAAACAAAAAAAAGGGCCAGGACAGCAGTGATGCTGATCCGAGAAAGCTGAAAAAGGATGAGATTTGAGAGCCACTCATGATCTGGTATTTGCAGGTTGACAAAGTAATTGTAACCGACAGCGTGATTGATGAGTGATTTCGTCTCGACCATTTTTTGACCCAAATAAAGATGCCAGCCGAGATCGGGATCGAGCCAGCTAAAAGAGCTGAGTGTCATGCCAATGACCATTAAAAAAAATACACAAAAGGGCAACATTGTTATTTTTTGATTTTTATTAATTTAGTTTTATTGTATGTCCAAGTTGTGCCACTAGAAACTGGATGTATGGTTTGGTTTTTATTTTCTCACTAAATCACCCCGTGGTCTAGCGGCCTGTTTCAACGGGTTGCTGTTAAAAAAAATAATATTTATGTCAAGATCAAAAAAACACTCGTTATCAGAAGAGTGTTTTTTTGATCTTTAGCGGCAAACGATTAATTCTTACTGCTTAGGAGACTTTATTTACTGCGCTCAGGATCCAACTTGTCAGTCCGTAAGCCAGTGCGATGATGATCAGACCGATGATCGCATTAGTAATAGATTGCATACCCTTCTTTGATTGGTCTGGGTTGCCGGCAGCAGTTAGATACATAAAGCCGCCGTACATCAGAAAGAAAAAGGCAATAACACCAGCAATGGAGCCGACCCAAAGCACCGCCAAGTCGACAAGAGTTGATTGGTTTGTCACGGCCGTTTTGCTGATGTTTAGTGTCAGGTCTGCTAACGCTTTTTGTACTATCCCCATTTTTTTCCTCCGCTTAAAATTAAATTAACCAGTTATTAAATTGTTTTGAATTAATTTTATACCATGTTTGTAAACAATGCAAACTTTTTATTTAGATTAGAGTTTACAGCTCTCTTTTGATGATGTAAAGAGTTAGCTATTTAATATGCCAATTATCCACGCAGCCAGTCCATAAGAGATGGCGATGACGATGAGACCGAGAAAAGCGTTGACGATGGTCTGACCGCCCTTTTTTGCCTGATCTCCGTTACCGCCGGCTGTGAGATACAAAATACCACCTGCCATAATATAAATGACAGCTAATGCCCCAGCGATCCCACCAACCCAGTTTATTAGTGTTGCAGGGATGTCAAGCGTTTTATTCACCTTATTTATTTCAAGGTTAGTGTCAGCCAAAATGTGATTAATAATATCCATAACTAAATATCCTTTATCTGTTTGTGTTGTAATGACTAATTATTTACAATGTCGGTTGTGAACCATTGAGCAACCAGTTGTTGAACATTATAACGATACCGTAAGCGAGACCGATAACTACGAGGCCGGCTATTGTCCAGAAAATAGTCTTCTTTGCCGTTTCAGCCTTGCTGTCGTCACCATAAGCTGTGGCATAGTCGAAGGCGGCAAAAAGCAGGATAAATACAGCCAGCATGCCAGCTGTTTTAAGGGCGACGTCTATCAATGCTGTGATAAAAGTGACAACGCTATTTAAGTTCTTGTTTGGCGACTTGTCTAAGATGCTACCAATTGTTGGGACAGCAGCATATATTTTTTCTATCAAATCCATAGATTCCTTTGTTATCGAGTGTTGACGAGGTTTACAACGTAAGTGACAATGCCGTACGAAAGTGCGCCGAAAATTAGAGCAAGGGCGGCATAGCTCAGCGTCTTCTTGCCCTTTGTCGCTTTTGCTGGATCACCGCCAGCAGTCAGCAACATCACTCCACCGACAATTATAGCAATAAAAGCAACTAGACCGATAATGTTTGTCAGGACATAGTAATCAAACGCGCCTTCAAGTGTTGTGATTTTTCCGTTTAACCATTTCATAAAATCATTACCACTGACGGAGCCGTCAAAAGAGCCGATGGTGCTACCTCCGCCACCGCTACCTCCGCCGCCTCCGCCTCCATCTCCGGGATCGGTTCCGCCATTGTCGATCGGTTTGCCATCGTCTTTGCAATCCGTCGTGCCAGCGGCGCAGACAGTTACCTTGACAACATTGGTACTTAGATTTTGATCTCCTGTGATATCACCAGTATCTTTGTCAAAAATATTTACGATAAAGCCATGACCACCTGGAGCTGTGCCTGAAAAATCCCACGTATAGCTGCAATTTGGTGATCCGGCTGAGACTGGCGATTTCCCTTTTTCTATCCATTTACCAGCACCATCACCGATGTAAAAATAACATATTTTGCCTTGAGTGGCATAATCCTTTGCTTTATTGGGGTCAGAAATATACATGCTGAAAGTTGGGTTGGGAGATTTTCCAGTTGTGAGTGTGTTGTTATTAACGATAAGCCTACCCCCTGAACCGGTGTCACTGATATCATTGCAACTACTCTTACCTTTGGCGCAAACATTAAATACGTCGTAAACATTTGGAAATGGCAAGAAGGTGATGTTTTCACTATAAGTTGACTCTAACAATAAATCGTCTGCTTCGCGAAAAGTAATAAAAACAGCATGGTGACCGACAGCTGTGTCTGCGCTGGATTCCCAAATAAATTCACATTTTCCATTATTAATATCTACGGCTTTACTGCCCTTTGACCAATATTTTCCCCTGCCATCACCAACATAGAGAAAACATGTTCTTGCAGAGTGTAAGTAATTGGCATAGTAGCCGGTTATAGTAGTGCTTTTTTCCACTGTAAAGGCTGCAGGAGATAAAGCAATTGAATTTCCTGACGTGTTATTGCCTTCCATGTATGTTTGAATTGCGGAATAGATGTTAGCGACATTTTGTTGAGCATAATACCACTCGGTAAGAATATTCTCCTCGGTTTGTGGAATCATATCATACAGTTCGGCAATAGCCGTCCAACTGCCAATATTGGAATTGTCTATTACTGTGTCAATGTTTATTATTTTAGGAAGGGTAATATTTACTATGACTCCTGGCTTACCAAATTCTGAAGGATCTGTCCCGACAACAAGAGATGCAAATGGTGCATCTTTAAAGTCAAAAACGTCAACATATTGACCGATGTTAGAGATATGAAAATTTTCATAAGTCTTATCGTAGGTATATTCAAAAGCCGCTCTTGCATGATTTATTGATACTGAGCCCCAAAAACAACCAAAGAAGATGATTGAAAATAATAATAAGATTATTTTTTTGAATTTCATTTATCCCGTCCTCATTTTTTTCTCTAGCTCAAACCCAGATAACTCAATATCAGCCCGACAAACAAAAGGAGAAGATAGCCGATGATGGCGCCGAAGATTCGTTCCTTGGCATTGCCGAGTTTTGCACTGTCTCCATTTGAGATGATATAGGTGTAGCCGCCATAGACAAGCATCAGGACAACCACAAGTCCGCCCAGACGCACGGCATAATAGTAAAAGGCGATGATATATTCCTTCCAACTATAACTGCCTCCATCGGTTCCGTCAGGATTCAAGCCGACTTCAATCTTGTCTGCGACTTTTTCTGAGGCCGTACCGCCTAGTGCAAAAGTAGGTTCGGAGTCGCGCGAGACAACATCATGGTCAAGGGTGGCAGGGGTAGTGGTACCAACCGAGCTGGAATTATCTGTTGGGGTAGTAGTACCTGAATCAGAGTTATTTGATGATGGGGTGGTAGTAGTAGAATTACTGGACGAGCTGGAACTGGTGCTAGAGGAGGTGGTAGGAACGGTGCCATCACTACCGGGTATTTTTTTTGTACAACCTTTGTAGTAAAGCCAGCCGTCACCTTCTTTTTCAGACCACGGAAGGAGAACCGACTTGGATGCTGGATCGGGAAGACAGCCGTCTTTTTCAAGAAGGTAGGTACCTTCTGCATATAACCACCATTCCTTGCCTTCAATGGTATAATTTATGCCTCTGTTTGAGGCGATTAATAGAGTATGTTTGTCTATTATTCTAGTGATTCTATATTTATTTATATATTTATTTTTATCTACTCTCTCAGCCGCAACCCATGCGTTGTCGTTCTCTTTCATTCCGGGAAAATGTGCCAAGACTAGACGGTCAACAGAACCAGTAACGCCAAATGTATACGCTGCCGGAAAAAAACTCGCAGGAGTTCCATCCGCCTTGTATTTCGGAGATAAATAGAAAAACCAGGCACAGCTAACTACTGTGACCAGCAATAAAAAATAGTTAAGTATTGCCCTTTTTCTGAAAAGCCTTTTGCCTAGCTTTTTTCTTTTTTTGTACACTTTACCATCCTGATTTTCTGAAATAATTATCAGTAATATTGTTGGCTGCCAGGTCTAGTGCGTCCTGAGAGCCTTGTATGCCGTGGTTGACAGCAAAGATCGCCGACTTGATGATGTTGTCAAAATCGACAGGATAGCGACCCTTGATGAGCGCCTTGGCTGTCGCAAGAGAATTTTTTTCCGGATTACCGGTGTTTCTGTTTTCTAGTGTGATCTCATAATTTAACGCTTTTCGTGAGTTGTACAGACGTGTGGCGGAATTAAACTCTCCAGAGTAATCACCGGCGCAAATAGAATCAATTACGATCCAGGCAATATCCGCATGAGATGATAGATTACTAACTCCAAAAGCGTTAAATTTGGCATAATCAATAAAATCGGCTGGGTTTGTCGAGAGTTGAGGTACTGAGCCTTTTCTATAACCAAAGTTCGGATATTTTTGCGCCAGAGTATTTTGAAGATTGTCATAGCCAAAAATCATTGCCACTTTACCATTGGCAAAAGCATCAACCTCATTGCCAAGACTTGCATTCCAAGAATAATTTGGGCTTCCTGGATCAGTGAACGAAGTATAAAAGTCCATTGCCAGCTTGCCGGGGGTGTCAGTGGTTGATTTTGGTGTTGTCGCCGGCAAATTGAACATTGCCAGCTGAAGATCGTCAGCTGTAATTTTCGTACTGTTTTGGAGCATCAGTAAATAAAGAAGATCTTGTGAATATGAAAGTTGATCAGTGCCAATTGCTGCCCCAGACTCAGTAATATTTTCACCATCTTTTTGAGTTAGAAGTTGAACGGCTAAAGTAAAATCTGTCCAAGTTGTTGGGACACCGTTGCCGAGGAGTTTGTCGGCAGTTTGCCTTTGTGTGTTAGTTGTGTTTTCATTGTTATTAATACTGTTGATAGTTTTGTTAAACAACGACTGATTGTAAAAAACAATTAATGGTTCTGCGCTGGGCGTAAGTGCATAAATCTTTTTGTCGAATTCTACCGATTGCTTTACAGCCGGAACAAAGGTGTTGATGTCGAGCGGGGTTGTTGTCGGTCGGGGCACGAGCTTATCCTTGTGTCGATAAACCCAATCGTTTGGCATCGCCCAGATGTCAGGGCCGTCTCCGGAGAGCAATGAGTTCAAAACGCGATTCTCGTATGTCGAGTCAAAAGTTTGTTTTTGATAAACGAGAGTCACCCCCTCGTTTTCTTTGGCAAATTGTTTCGCGATCGGTGCCCAAACGTCAGCCTCCTCAAAACTCCAGACGATAAGCTGACTTGCGCTCGGGCTGGCATCTTCTGTCTTACCGCAACCTGAAAGAGCAATGCTAAAGAAGACCGCTATCAAAAAATAGCTTATTGCTTTAGTAAAACGTTTCATAAACCCCTCCAAAAATTTATTTTTGCCGTCCGTAGTCCCCAGCGGGGCGAAGGAGGGCGGTTTAAATATCTAAGATACAAGTTACAAGAAACAAAAAATGTTCAATGTCCAAATTTCAAAGTCTCAATGTGCAAATTTAGCATTTAATGTTTATACTTTGACATTTCATTTCGCATTTGTAATTAGGATTTTGTAATTTGTTGGATAAATTCTCTCATCTCATCGCCAATCCCCGGCCTTTTCAGTGCCAGTTCGATGTTGGTTTTGAGATATTGCGTCACATTACCACAATCATAATACTTGCCGCCCTTTATTTCAACTGCGTAAGCGTCAATCCCCTGTTTGCGCAGGACATTGATGCCGTCGATGTAAACTAATTCATCTCCTTCGGCCACCTCGCAACTTTCAAGTGCCTGAAATATTTCTGGCGAGAAGACAAATCCGCCCAAAGTTGCCAGATTCATATCAGCGCCCTTTTCACCAGGTTTTTCGATCAGCTCTTCTATCCTGACGACGCCTGGCTCTACCTCTGGTCCCCTAGCAAAACCATATTTCTTTCGGTCCTCTGGCTTCGTCGTCTTGATTGAACCCATGATGACTCCGCCATATTTATTGTAGGCGTCGATCAGCTGAGTCGTTTTGTTTGGAGTCCCCTGCATTATCTCATCTCCCCAACAAACGACAAAAGGCTCGTCACCAACAATATTTTTAGCTGTTAGGATCGCGTCACCGTTGCCACGCATTTCTTTTTGTCGGACATAGACAAATTCGGCCATATCGGAAATTTTTCTAATCTGGTCAAGCTGTTCAATCTTTCCAGCCGTTTTTAGTTTGTTTTCCAATTCCAGGTGACGATCGAAATGATCCTCAATCGCTCGCTTGTGCCAGCCGGTGATAATAATAATTTGCTCAATCCCCGCTTCGACCAAATCTTCGACGACGTACTGGATGACCGGCTTATCAACAACCGGCAACATTTCCTTGGGCATGGCCTTTGTTTCTGGTAAAAATCTTGTACCGTATCCGGCAGCCGGGATGACGGCTTTGCGAATTTTTTTCATTTGGGACTCCTTATTGTAAGACTTATAGGACGTATAAGACCTATAAGTCTTATACTGACTCCCATCATATCAAAAAAACTCTTCGGTGCGAAGAGTTTTCTAATTTAAGATCCCGCATCTCAAGTCTCTGTGCGGGATGACACTTGGCGTGTCACTTTGTATCAGCATTGACCTTTATAACTTTTGTTTTAACCTTTTCGTCTTTCGGAATCTCGATCCGCAAAAGACCATCTTTCATCGTCGCTTTTGATTGATCTGAATTCACAGCTATTGGCATTACATAAGACCGCGAAAAACCACCCCAATAACACTCTTTGGTAAAGTGTTTTTCACCAGCGACTTCATGGCCAGGGTGACGAGAACCCTTAATAGTGATGACTTCGTCAGTTATGGAGATATCAATATCAGCAGCACTTACACCGGCGATTGGTGCCAATATATAAACACTATGTTCGTCTTGGTAAACATCTATAGCTAGCTGACCTTCAGTTTCTTCAGACAGCCAATCGTTTTGATTTTCTTGGGACACAGCCCTCCTTATGGTCAGTGTATTCCTTTTCTATAGTATAATGGTCTGTTATAATTTAGTCAACATACTATATCTAAATAAAACCATCATGCCAAATATCGGCAGCAGGACTAAATTAATTTATGCGTTTTTGCTGGATTTGTTTTTCCCAAACAAATGCTTGGGTTGTGGAAAATACGGTGAAATTATTTGTTTTGATTGTGCGAAAGAGATCTCCATTATCAAGACGACAACATGCCCTGAATGTGGTCGAATTTCTCACTCCGGACAGTACTGTCGGTCGTGTAAAAGCAATCATCGGAATATTGCACTAAAAGGTATTATTGTCGGTGCACACTATGATTCCGGCCCACTAAAAGAAATGATTCATCATTTCAAATACTCCGGCTATCTCTCTTTGTCTGAACAGTTAGCTGAAATTATTTGCAATCAATTGTCAAATATTTCTGGTGTCAAGGAATTTGTTGTTGTGCCTGTCCCTCTATATATATCTAGAAAAAACCGACGTGGATTTAATCAGTCAGAGTTGTTGGCTAGATACATTTCGTCGCGCTTTAACATTTCTGGCTGTGACGCACTTATTCGAACGCGAGATACTAGACCGCAGATCGGCTTACCTCGGGCTAAGAGGCTAAATAATCTTGAAGGAGCTTTCTCTTGCCAAGACATAGAATTTGTCTTTGGTCGCAAGATTTTGCTAATAGACGATGTCACCACGACCGGAGCGACATTAAATGAGTGCGCAAAAGCTCTGAAAGACACCGGCGCCAAAGAGGTCTGGGGCGCGGTAATTGCTAGAAATATTTGACTTCTCCCCTTTTCAAGGGGAGAAGCGTTCCTCGGGCTAAACCGAGGTTTTTGATAATTTGTTTACCTGGTAGCTCTAGGGCTGAGGTGACGTTTTTATGATCCATCTTGTTCTTTCCTAAAGATCGCTAGAATTGTTACCAAGTTTATAGCCAATAAAGTTTCCGTCTGTTCCTGTTTTGTCCCAGACTAGTTTACCGCATTTTGGTCCATCTCCATTGTCTATCTGCTTATCAAGCGCCTCTGCAGAGGAGATTAATGTTGGGTCCCAGATGTTTAAGTTTACACCAGCGTATATAACGCCATTTGCGCAGTTGTTGACGCTGGTATCGAAGGTGTCTAGATCATTGTCATAAACATAGAGATTGTTGTCGACATTCAACGCGCTAGGGAGCCACTCCTTGAGACTAGTGTTTTTGCTCAGCCAGTCTAATGTCGGTTCGTCGGTCGGAGCTTTCCAGACGTCTTCCTGCCACCAAGAGGAGACACCCTCGCTAGTTGCCCAAAGATGAAAAGCGGTTTCTATTTGCTTGAGATCTGCTGCCATCTTGGCTGCTTTGGCTCGTTCCTTCATGTTTCCATATGAGACGATAGCTATCGTAGCTAAAATACCGACAATTAGGATGACGATTAGCAGTTCGATCAAAGTAAAAGCTCGTTTACGGATTTCGTTTTTTTGTTTTCCCCTCATCATAATAGTATTTATAATTTGTTTTGTGTTTATAGATCGTTAGAATTATTGCCAAGCTTGTACAGGATAGAATAATACCCATCTGCTGCTGTATTCCAAACGATTTTACCGCAGCGTTCTCCGTCACCACCATCGATCTGCTTGTCGAGTTGCTCCGCAGTGGAGATGAGTGCTTTATTCAAAATAACGAGGTTCACACCATAATAGACAGCACTATCTGCACAGCCATCTCCATTAGTATCAGATGTGTCACCCTCATTATCATAGGAGTAGAGGTAGCTGTCTACCTTTAGGTCTGATGGCAACCATTCTCCTAGACTAGTGTTTTTGGTTAGGTAGTCAATAGTTCGGTAATTACTTGCATCTCCCCAATCATCCTCCAACCACCAAGTCGTCCGACCCTCAGTTGATGCCCAAACATGGAGTGCAGTCTCAATTTGTTTCATATCTGCCGCCATCTTGGCTGCTCTGGCTTTTTCTCTGGCGTTTCCATAGCTGACGATCGCAATAGTCGCTAAAATACCGACAATAAGAATAACGATCAAGAGCTCGATCAAGGTAAATCCAGGCTTACGAGAGCTTTTATTTTTTTGTCTCCTCATCATAATATTTTTTATTATACATTAAATTATTTCTGATAGCCAGACAACTTTGTTGAAGAAAGTTACAAAAAATGCTAGAATCACTCTTGTTTGGAGGCGTCGCATAGTGGTTTAGTGCACCGGTCTTGAAAACCGGCAGGGCTGCAAGGTCCTCAGAGGTTCGAATCCTCTCGCCTCCGCCAAAAAAAACTGGGAATAAATTCTAAGTTTTTTGTTATGAACCAATTAAAGAGAAAAAAATTGATCTTCCTCAAAAACTACTTTACGAGACAATCATCTCTCGCATATATCTGAAGGGCCTCGAAATCTCCGCAAATCTTATAATTTTGGACGACATAAGTGCCGACGGCGCTGTCTTCTAAAAAATAGTTGTATTTTGTCGTCATCTCAAATCCTAAGATGGCGTACTCAGGACTAATCCGCTTGAATGTACCGAGAGCTTGTTGCTGACATTTGTCGGTATTGCAGTAAACTTCATTTGAGTATGTGTCAAAATAATTTATTTTTCTTAGCTCGAAATAAAAGCCTGGGATAAATGGCCCAGCGTAAACATTTTCTGAATTTTGGGTAATTTTAGAAAAAATCTCAGGTTCTTGACTATAAAATATATTGCTTGTTCTCAAGTTTCCAACAGCAAAAAGAAAATAAAAAAGAGATACGAAAAAAAGTAATGTGTAATTTGCAACTAATTTACTCAATCTCCTTTTTGGCCGCAAGAGGGGATAGGCGGCCATCATGATCAGAAAGGGCGCGATGTTTATCATAAAATGAAAGATATCAAAGTTGTTGAACATGCTGAGAAAAAGCGCCAATTGTAGAGCAAATAAGACAAAGACCGGTCTTGCCTGAGTCTTGCGATAGGTGAGCCACATAATGATCAGAAAGATTGCTGACACAAAATAGAGAGTGTAATTGTAAAAACTTGAGCCGAGATAATCCATTTGGAAGGGCAGCACGACCAAATTGTGCCAGATTATCTCTAGTGGCCAGGGTGAATAAAGCAGAAAAGAAGAAGCCATAAAACACAAGATAAAAAAGCCGATCTTTTGATTTTTATCTCTTTTTTCAGTTATAAGTACGAAGATAGAAGCGGCGAAAAGGGTAAAGCCTTTTGTTTGAAGTGTCCAGAGGATCAGAGCATTGATGATGCCGATAATAATTAGTCGAACATTCTTTCGATTCTCAAAAGGAAAAATAAGAAAATAAGTCAGGATAACTGCCAGAAAACTGCCAAGAGTATTGTGGTTTATCGCCGGATAAAAGCCAGAGGCAGCAAGCCAAAAATAAGCGGCAAAGAGTGCGACGGTGTTTTTGCGAGTCAATCTATATGTGATCAGGTATGTGAAAAATACCGAAAGGAATCCAATAAAAATAAAGGGAATTTTGGCACCTAGATAGCTAAGGCCAAAAAGTTTCCAGCCAGCTAAAACTAATAATGGCGCACCAGGAGGAATAAATTCGTGAAAATCTATGTAGACAGCTTGATGGTTCCACCAGTGCCAAGCGAGATTGGTCACGCTACCTTCGTCGCTACTGTAGAGGTGAGCTGAGTAACACAGGATGGTCAAGATCAGCAAAACAAAACAAAAAAGCATTCCTGTTATTTTGCTTTGTCGGTCTGGCTGTGATAGTAGTTTTTGAGGTGTGTTCATGAACCCATAGAAGCTATTCGATGCAGCAGTCAATCGCTTTTTTGACGAGCGCACCGAGCTTGGCAAAAATGCCGTTTTTGTCATCTTTTTTGGTCAATTTGCTTTTCTCCAGCTTGCTGACATCATCGAGTTTAATCTCGCCCAGATTGATGCCCCAGAAGAGAGAATAGAGATTGTAGGCTTTTTCAAACATTTCCTTGGCCTCCTTGTTTTTGCCACGGCCAAGCAATTTGGTGCCGACTTCCATCAAACGCATCGAAGCGGCCAGTAGGTGTTTGGAGATACACCAAACCTCACCTTCGTAGTTGGGGATAATTTTCTTCAGTAGCTCCTTGCGCATCTCTCTGACCTCTTTGAGTAGATCAAAATATTTGTCTTTGCCGGTTTTTTTGGCGGTAAAGAAAAAATGCTCCTCGATCGAGACCAGATTCATGATGGCGATCGACAGATCTTCGTCGGCAGAAAGGTCAAATTTATTATCCTTTTTTCTAGCGTTCACTTTTTCAACAAACTTATCGATGTTATCAATATTGCTCATAGGGGCTCCAGTTAGTGGCAGAGTATCAGAGTGGCGGAGTGGTAAAGTGAGATTATGCTAATTTTCTCTCAGTCTCTCCGTCGCTCGTCTCTCAGACACTTAAATTTATTTAACTAAAAAGTGAAAAATCGCGCTCCAAATTATCAACGGAATTATCGGCATCAGCGCTTTTTGGAAGGGAAACCAGGCATGACCGCCATTTTTGGCTTTGATATAGATGTAGAGTCGGTCACCGAGGTAGAAAAAGATACTGCCAATGATGATTCCGAGAATAGTTTTATCTAGTCCCCAAAGCATCTTTGTCGATAATCCAATGATATTTTTATTGTAAAGGGGGATGATTGTTGCCGCATAAAATGCCACGAAAATAGCGATGTTGATCAGCCAGTGTCGTTTCCACTTTGCAATCCAGTCGATCGTGACTATGCTGGCCCAGACTAGCATACCGCCGATCCAGAGACCGGAGATAGTGTTGTCGACACCGTATTTTTCCAGTAGTGTCAGTGTCCCTCCGACGACGATCGGACAGACGACCTGGCAAATGGCATAAGTATGTTTGGCAGTAAGCAGTAAGCCTATAAGTGCTAAGCTGATAAGGACAAATATTTTTTTCATCTTCCTCTCTTGTTTATTTTTGCTTGCAAGCTCTATCTGTTTTTTCCACAATTCCCTGTGCGATATATTTTTTGATTAGTGATTGATATGGGATGTTCAGCTCGTTGGCTTGTTCTTTTATCCGAATGAGCATAAATTCGGGTATGCGAATAGAGATCGATCTGGACGAGGGTTTTAATTCAGGAAAAGCGGCCGGTCGAAAATCGGCAGATTCAAAATAATCGCTCAAGTTAATTTTTGACCAATAATCTCTCTCTGCATCCTCATCTTTAAACTTTGGAATGTTAATTTTCTTTTTCATACAACGACCTTTCCTTCCGATTTAAATCTCTGGCGGAGATAATTCTAATCTTATCCTCTCTTGTCGTAAAAACAAGAAATAAATATCTGCCAAACTTCGTCTTGCCGATAATAATGTGGCGATCTTCACGATCGGAATGAAAAATATCGTTGACGATTTTTTTCTTCGGATCAAAAAAAACCTCTTCGCACTCCTCGTCGGTAACTTTATGTTTAACAAAATTTTTATCTTTATTGCCCTTGTCCCACTCGAAGGCGTAGGGTTTTTTGAAAACTTTCATTTTATATTGTATATACTCAATTACACAATGTCAATAGATTTGGTCTAAATAACTGTTCTCATTATTACGCATCTGGTTTGCTTTTGCAAACCAGATTTACAATGGATTTTTGTGTTTTATTATGATAAACTAAACACGTTTTGGAGAGATGGCTGAGTGGCCGCCACCGCCTTTGGCGGGGTCCCGCCAAAGGCGGGAAAAGCGCCTCACTTGATATAATGACTTTTTTCACTTATATTTTGCAGAGCGAAAAAACAAAGCGTCACTATATCGGGTCGTGCGAAGATTTAGGTCGTCGTTTAAGCGAGCACAATTCCGGCAAAACAAAATCGACCAAACATGGACAGCCGTGGAAGGTTGTTTATTCTGAAGATTTTGACAACCGGAATGATGCTTACAGACGCGAAAAACAGATAAAGTCATATAAGGGTGGAAAAGCATTTAGAAATTTGATTTCAATACGGAGAGATGGCTGAGTGGCCGAAAGCGCCTCACTGCTAACGAGGTAAGGGAGCAATCCTTTCGTGGGTTCGAATCCCACTCTCTCCGCCACAAGTTTGCCGCCAGTAGACCTGGCTGCAAACTTGTGGACAGAAATGGATTCGAAAGTCGGAGGCGCGACTGGCGCCGAGACGGGGTCGACGAATTCGCCAGCAGGCGAATATCGGTGACCGAATCCCACTCTCTCCGCCATGTACCGCGGCTCGACTTTGTCGAGACCTGGTACATGGCGACGCCAGCCTTTTACTACGCTTATGTTTTACTTTCTGAAAAAGACCATAAATTTTATATTGGTTCAACTTCTGATTTGAAAAAGAGAATAGAAAAACATCGGAATGGTTTAGTAAATGCGACTCGCAACAGATTACCTGTCGTTCTGATATTCTACGAAGCATATCTAAACAAATATGATGCTATCAGACGAGAGGATTATTTCAAAACAACTAAAGGCAAACGGACACTAAGAAACATTCTCAAGGAATATTTGAGCTGATATTTCAGTGCTTCCTACTAGCAGAATCGGCCTGAATTTGGTATTATAGTCGCAGTGATGAACTAGTATATAAATACAGAAAGAGGGGAACTATGTCGGAAAAGAAAAAGAATGAGGAGCCAGAAGAAAAAGTTTCGCCTGAGACTCGCAAACCAATTTTTGTTTGGAAGTCAGCTGATTTTGTCCAGTATGACCGAAGCAACAAATGGTATGAAGTAGTTGTTCTGACTGCAATAGCCCTGGCAGCTTTACTGGCCTGGCAACAGATCTGGACCGGCGTGATCTTGGTCGTCGTCGCGGCGCTCATTATGTTGATTACTTCACGCTTGAAGCCAAGAGAGGTCAAATGTGCCGTCTTCACCGAAGGCATCGTCGTCGACGAGAAGCCGTATGAGTACGGACAGTTCAAATCTTTCTGGATAAATGCC
>PEZW01000001.1:0-391 GCA_002773985.1 Candidatus Berkelbacteria bacterium CG10_big_fil_rev_8_21_14_0_10_43_13 | reverse complement strand
TTGACATTGACCAGGTCAGACTGTACATTAGCAAGCATCTGCCGCAGGAAGACGATCAGGGTGAGAATCTGGTCGATAAGATAAATAGAATCATGAGATTCTGAAATACAATTTCTAATTTCTAATTTTTAATTTTTATTCAATTTTTAATATGACGACAGATCCTTCGACTCCGCCTTTAATTTTGACCCAAAGGGTCCCCTTCGGGGCTCAGGATGACAGCCGAACCGTCAATTTTTAAACGTTTAGAAATTAGGTTATTAGGATTTGATTAGAAATTAGAAATTAGGATTTAGAAATTGTTAAATGTGCCCTCATAGCTCAGTGGATAGAGCGAGCCGATGGATCGGCTAGGTCGGAGGTTCAAATATAAAACCGGTCGTATACATAT
>PEZW01000023.1 GCA_002773985.1 Candidatus Berkelbacteria bacterium CG10_big_fil_rev_8_21_14_0_10_43_13 | reverse complement strand
AAAAACATCTACAGATTTATCCAACAAAGCTAACTGCACTTTTATTTTGGAACTACTGCACTTTTATTTTGGAGATGACAGCTCGCGATGCAAACCTGACCACGAAAGTGATATAATTGTGTTAAGTTTTGAGGACGAATATATGAAAAAACAATCTAGAAAGAAAGCTGTCGTCATTTTTGAAGGCAATCAGATCCGTCGTCACTGGGATGAAGATAAAGAGTCGTGGTATTTTTCGGTTATTGATGTGATTAGAATTTTGACCACCAGTGTTGATGCAGGCGCCTATTGGAGGAAGCTGAAACAACGACTGAAGCAGGAAGGAAGTGAGGTCGTGACAAAATGTCACGAACTGAAATTTATGGCTAGAGACGGTAAGTATTACACATCCGATGCCGCCGATACAGAAGTAATTCTTCGCCTGATTCAATCAGTTCCCTCGCCGAAAGCTGAGCCGTTTAAACTCTGGCTAGCCCGTATCGGCTATGAAAGAATCGAGGAAGCCGAAGATCCGGAAAAAGCGATCCAGCGAGCCATGGCCATGTATCTGAAAAAAGGCTATTCCAAAGATTGGGTTGATTTACGTCTGAAAAGTATTGAAATCAAAAAAGATTTGACTAATGAATGGCAGGAACGTGGCATCCTGAGCAGTAAAGAATTTGCCATTTTGACCGATGATATTACATTTGCTTGGGCCGGACTGAAAACAAAAGATTACAAAAAAGTTAAGGATTTGAAGAAAGAAAATCTGCGAGACAATATGACCAATTTGGAAATGGTCCTGAATATGCTGGCTGAAACTTCGACGACAGAAATATCAAAAGCAAAATTGCCTGAGACATTTCCCGAGAACAGACAAGTGGCGCGCGAAGGCGGCACCATCGCCGGCAACGCTCGTAAAGAAATCGAGATCAAAACAGGTAGACGTGTTATAACCAATCAGAATGCAAAGACATTGCGCACAAAAGAGAATAAAGAATTGAAATAAATTATATTTTATTCTCTTATCGCCATTTCAGAGGCGGGCAGGCATTTTAGCTTCGTATTGGAGAACGTCCTCGAACCATTTGTGAAACAGCAATGGGCGCGACAGCGTCTCGCACCACATTGCCACGCCCCAGTTACCCCCTTTTCTTAGGTTTCTTGTACGGCGTTCATCTCGTCGATAGCCGCACGGAGTTCCTCTTGCGCGTAGAACCGCACTTGCTTGCCCGGCAACTCGACCAGATGAAAAACTTGGTCCACTCCGATCTGGAACTCCATGATGTTCTCGCAGAACACGGGCTCGACATCCTCCCATGTATCACCGATCTCCAGCACCACATAGGGAGTCGGACGAACCACCACTCGTCCGTTTTCCCACCACGACGTACCCACTGCCATGAGATACATGCCTCTGCTCCTAGGGCGCAACGTATCATAAACCATACTATGGTGTCAACCTATCGCAACGGTGAATTAACCTGACAACAAAAAAACACTGTTTTACAACAGTTTCATCTCGTAGATCAAAAAACCTATTTTAAGACTCGGGTTGCTGTCTCTCTCGCCACTCATCTAAGAACTCAGCAAAAGATGGCTGTCCCGGAGTGTCTTCCACTCGATTTGGACAGCTTGGCTTCTGACCAATCTGTTCGCACCAAGCACGGTAGACAGTTCTCTTTTCTTGATACCGTTGAAGCACTTCTTGCGCAGAGAGATGATCCTGAATATTTCCGAGTTTGTGAGTTTGTGAATCATATCCGCAAAATAATTCGCGTCCGTCGGTATCGACAGAAATTCCGCGATTAAAATAGCTGCAGACTTCATTGGCAAGTGAACTGTGACCACCGGTATCTGACATTTCAGCGGCACGTTTGCGAAGAGCGTCTAAGCCTTTTTCACCAACTAGCTTCTCAAAATCCTCAAATCTACGGGCTCGACCCTCAGGCATCAACACGTTAGCAATAAACATCATGTCGTCGCCGGCAAAATCTCTGATCGCTTCTAGCTCATCAACATTCGCACCTTGCACCGTAACATTAACTCCTAGCCGAACAATCGAACGACCATCAGCTGTGGCTTGAGCCGAATCGGCTGCATAAGTCTCTCGCAAAATACGGATGTGCTCCAATACAGCAGGCAAAATGTTTGACGCTCCTGGTTTATCGGCGTGACCAACAAGACGAGCATAGTTTGCCGGATCAAGTGAATCTAGACTCACAATAACCGTGACATCATGGTCACGATAAAATTCTGCTTGTTCTTGCGTCAATCCGATAGCCGTGGTGAACAAAACCGTACCCATTTTTCTTTCATAAGCCGCCTCGATTGCCGGCTTGACCTGATTTATATAGTTATTCCATTTTGTTGGCTCTCCAGTACCCACTACGACCAGCTCTTTCACACCGATTTCAGCTGCAAGATCAAGAATTGCTGTCCTCTCCTCGTTTGACAATGATTTTCCGCGCTCTGCGGCACCTTGACCTGGCTCGGCACATTTTGGACATTGCATACCGCAATTTGTGTCCAAATTTATCATGACATACTCAGGGTTTTTGTCTGAATCAATTTGTTCCCCTCTTTCGGTCGCTTCAATTTCAAAAAAATCTGGCATTCCTCGTAGAACTTTGCTGGAAGGTTTCTCTTTTTCTATGTTTGTGTCAATTGGAACGTCTAATTCTGAAAATGATGGCTCTGACATTTAATCCTTTCGTAAACAAATTTTAGTTACGCTAGCCTTGCAAATATTCTTCCAAATCAATAGATCTCTCGGCTTTTTTCAGTTTTGACAGGGCTTTGGCTTAAAGTTTTTCCTTTATCTAATCCCATGTAACACCAGAGTACGATTCTATTTCTTTGAGAATATAGTAGAGCGTCTGCTTATGAATTTTGTCCGGTACGGTAATAGTTTTGCCGTTTTTGTATTCGACTTTGACGTGACTGCCTTTGCCACCAATGGTGTTGACCTTAAAACCAAGTCTCCCGAGTGCTTTGAGAAATTTCGTTCGATTTATTCCGTCCGGTATTTCACTTAGCGATGGCATATTCTTGATTATTTTTTCTTGAGCCGACTCGGGCGATACTGGCCTCTTTCGAATAGGACGATGGAATTTCAAAAGCAGTTAAAATCGCGTCTTTGATATTACGATCAAGTTCTTTTTCATCCTTGCCCTCGGTAATAATTGTGCCCCATTTAAAGTTAGAACTTTTTGCCACAATGCAATCTTCGGTCTTATCGTATTTAAAATGAATCGCTCCGTACATACGAAAATACTCGCTTGATTCATAAAGTCCGCGAGGAACCGAAACACCGCCAAAAAATAACTTGGCAATGTGATCTTTAATTTGTTTTGTAATACTCATAATGTTTCAATTATATCACAATACATCAATTTTACCCCTGCAGATATTCTTCCAGATCGATTGAGCGTTCGGCTTTTTTTAATTTAGATAATGCCTTGGCTTCGATCTGGCGGATACGTTCGCGGGTGACGCCAAATTCCTGACCGACTTCTTCGAGTGTATGAGTTCGACCGTTTTCCAGACCAAAACGCATCTTCAAAATTTTTTGTTCGCGCGGCTGGAGACCGTCGAGAAATTCCTGAATTTTATCCTTCAGCAATGTCTGAGAAGTTTGTTCTTCTGGTGAAATGTGTTTGGTGTCCTCAATAAAATCACCGAGCCGCGAGTCATCTTCCTCGCCGACTGGTGCTTCGAGTGAGACTGTTTCCTGAGAAATTTTGATGATGTGCTCAACCTTGTCAACTTCGAGACCCATCTCCTGAGCGATTTCCTCCGGTGTTGGCTCACGACCAAGATCCTGTACCAACTGTCGCTGGGCCCGAATTAATTTATTGATTGTCTCGATCATATGAACTGGAATACGGATGGTTCTGGCCTGATCAGCGATCGCTCGGGTGATAGCCTGGCGAATCCACCAGGTAGCATAGGTCGAGAACTTAAAACCCTTGCGATAATCGAATTTCTCGACCGCTCGCATCAGCCCAGTATTACCTTCCTGGATAAGGTCAAGCAACGACAACCCACGACCAATATATTTTTTGGCAATAGAAACGACCAGACGAAGATTTGATTCCGCTAGTCTTTTCTTGGCCCAGATATCACCCTTTTCTGCCTTCTTGGCTAGTTTAACTTCTTCGTCACCAGTCAGAAGCGGGATCTTGCCAATTTCACGCAAGTACATTCTGACCGAGTCATCAGAGATGTCACCAAGACCCAGGTCGTCGATCAAGCTATTTTCTTTCCGAGATTGCAAAATATTTGAGATCAGACCACCGGTCTTTTCGGCTTCCTCTCTAAACTCGATACCTTTGCGGTACATGTAGTCGAAGATCTGATCGAGATCAGCAATATCTTCCTCTGGTTCTGGAATTGATTGGATCATCTCTTGCATCGCAACATAGCCGTGAGCGCGGCCTTTTCTCAGGAGATCGTTGACTGCCGGAGCAAACTCGAGTGCTTCTTCTACCTTCGGGACAAAAATCTTCTTTGCCATCAACTTCCTTTCGGCTAACCATAGACCGGGAATGAAATAAGTGCTTCCGCGATCCGTAGATAACCGTTATTAAAAATTGTTCAATTGTACGATTGTACGATTGTTGCTTGCTCCGCTCCTTTTCAAGGAGTGGCTGGGTAAGGTCAACAATTGAGCAATGAAACAATGGAGCAATGTGTTTATTGTAGCTTGTTTTAGCTACTTTATCAAGTCAGAAAACTCTTTTAAAAGTTTTTTGACCATCTCTTTATCACCGGCAGTTTCCGCCCGCGAGATACGATGGGCAAAGTCAGATTTTGTTTGTTCGTGCTCATCAGATTTAATTCGTCCGATCAGGTAGCGCAGTTCAATTTCGATAATTTCCGAATCATTTGAATCCAAATCTTTCAGCGCCAACATGGATAGACCGTCGAGATCAGCAGCTAATTCTGATAAGATCTTGTCGCGCTCTATTTTGCCAGCCTTTATCTGTCCGGACAAAGGCTCGTATTTATCTGGAAACTTTATTATCTCAGCGGAAATTATCTTCGCTAATTCTGGTTCTGCCCAAACAAAACCAAGAATCTTTTCAGGTCGACTCAATCTTTTTTGTTCGGTCTTAGCAGGTTCACTAGCTGAGTTACGACGGGAAAATTCAGCATCGGTCTTTGCCTTGCTTAGAGCGTCAATCAACGATTGCTCTGACACCGACAAAACATCAGACAAATATTTGATGTAATACTCTTTTTCGATCTCAGAAGCGATAATCTTGATTACCGGCAATATCTCTTTGGCTATTTTTTTCTTGGCATCGACATCAAGTTTTTCTGACTGAGCGACAAGCTGACCGATCCAATACTCGAGTGACGGCTTGGCCGCCTTGACCATCTTTGACCAATTATTAGAATCGGCTTTGATCGCTTCATCAGCGTCTTTATACGGTGCAGTGGTGATAATTTTTGTCGTAATATCGTTTGCGAGAGCGATCCGGACAGCTCGTTTCATCGCCGTCTGTCCAGCGGTGTCAGTGTCAAAACAAAAAGCAATTGCTGAGGCATAACGAATCAGAATTTTTAACTGATCCAGTGTCAGAGCGGTGCCCGAAGTTGCCACAACATTTTTGAAGCCGGCCTGATGGCAGGCGATGACATCCATATTACCCTCGACCATGATCGCCAGATCAGCGTCTTTGATTGCCATCTTGGCACGATCAAGACCATAAATAATTTTTCCTTTGGAATATATGGCTGATTCAGATGAGTTCAGATATTTCGCACCTCCGCCAGCTGACGGATCGGTGTCTTTGCCTGGAATTTCCAAAATCCTGGCTGTAAAAGCGACGGTCGTACCCATCGGGTTACTGATCGGAAACATAACACGACCACGAAAACGATCATAAATTTTACCTTTCTCACTTCTGATCGCCACGCCTGCTTCGACCGCTTCAGCTTCAGTATATTTTTTGGAGATCAGAAAACGAAGCATAAAATCCCACGAGTCGGGTGCATAACCAATATTAAAATTCTTGATCGTGTCAGCACTCAATCCCCGCTTGTCAAGATATTTTCTGGCCGCCTCAGCCTTGGGATGATCTGTCAAAAGCTTGTTGTAAACCTTGGCCGCCCACTCATTTATCTCAAATAATCTGGTTTTTTTATCTGCAGAGTGAACGCTGGCACCATGTTGAATCGAATTTGATTTTAAAGTAATTCCAGCTTTTTCAGCTAGAAGTTTCAGAGCGTTGTAGAAATCAAGTCCTTCCATTTTTTCAACAAAGGTGATGACGTCACCGCCTTCGCCGCACCCAAAACATTTATAACTTTGGCGCTCCGGATTTATCATAAACGACGGCGTCTTCTCGCTATGAAAAGGACAATTTGCCTTATAATTGATCCCGGCTTTTTTCAATGTCAAATACCCGCCGATAATCTCGACGATATCATTGTGATCCTTAATTTCCTGTACTTGATCAGTCATAAAATAACCACTAAAAGCGAAAACATACGAAAGTACGAAATTATTTATCAAGATTTACTATTCTCCGTATCACAGCACCCTTCTTCGTAAAACGAATTATAAGCCCAAGTTTCAATTTTGACAATTTTAGGTAGTTTAATAATTGGTCAAAAGCCTCGAAATATTCCCGTTCACCGGATTTTAGCTCAATCACGATCTTGTCATCTACAAGTAAGTCAAGAGATTGATAAGTTATTTTTTTCCCTTTAAAGAACACCGGATAACGTATCTCACGCTTGTATGAGATACCCGCGTCTTTCAGAGCAATCTCGAAAGCGTCCGCGTAGATCTTTTCCCGTAAGCCCGGACCCAATTCTTTAAAGATTGTAAACGCGATACCGTTCAATTTGTATGACAACTCTCGATAAACTATATCCGTCATCTGTCTCCGTTTTCGTTTTTTCGTACTTTCGTATGTTTTCGTCTTTTGTGGTTATTTGGTTACTTTACCAGCCGCCGCCTCCACCACCTCCGCCGCCACCACCGGAAAATCCACCACCACCGGAGCCGGAAGATGATGGTGCTGAAGCAATAGTACTTGCCATCGACTTTGAGAGATCTGTGATCGAGCTTGTGAAGCTATCAGCGTTGAAATTACCCAGATGACCGACATACCAGATGGGGTGATAAGTGTTGAAATAATTTTCACCATATATTTTCTTCATGTTTTCGACCCACATTTTTGTCACTCCGAAAATCATCGCGTAAGGTAAATATTTTTCAAATAAACCTTCTTTTTCATGAAACGGAGCTCGATATTTTTCCGCCTTGGTCATAAATAATTTGAAACCATTTATCTTCCAGACAGCTTCAGCACCTTCGACAGTTCGACTCGGTATTATCAGGGCAAAGATAATTAGAATTATGATATTGGCAACAAAAGAACTTATCAATAAGGTGGGGTTATCGTAAAAAAATGTAACAGTCGCGATCAGACCAAATATAATTGGGACGGAAATCCCGGCCAGAACAAAAAGAACAATTCTATAAGTGAAGCCCTGCTTGCCAAAATATTTATTTTCAAACAGAAAATTCTTGCCAGACTGTGTAATCTTCGGGATAGAGGTGTAAAACTTGTTTTTCAACGAGTTTAGTTTGAGCGAATTATTGCTGGAAAAACTATAAATCTCCGACGCTATTTTCTTTTCTGTCGGCGACAAGTCATTGTTTGATTCAAAATCTTGACTCAAAAAAGTAATTTTGAAATCTTTTTGGCTGAAAATTCCTTTTTTTGGAATTTCCTCAATTTTTAATATACCTTTCACCGCCAAATCAATAATCCCAGCTGAAATGTTGCTCGAGTCGGTACCAAGATTGGATAAAATCATTCCACACTCGATCGGCCCCAAACCCTTTGGCGGCTCGTACTGGACCATCTCAGCTTTGTGCAATTTGGGGTCTCGCCCATATTTTCGCCACAATCTAAAACAAAAGAAAAAAGTTAGCAGTGGAAGTAAAAGCCAGAAAAACTGACCGTATTTTTCCAGAAAAGTCGGCGTGTACGGGCTGAAAAAATCTTTGGCAAAAGTTGCTGAGACAGTGATACCCTCACCAACTAAAAGAGTTTTTATTGATTCAACTTTCAATGTCTTGCTGTCTTCCCAACTGTAAGTCGCTAAACCCTGATCCTTTTCCCCGAAAGAGCCGCTGTAAAGATCTATGGTTTTGTTCAGTGGTTCAATCGGAAAATAGATTGTCGCTAGAAAGTGATCCGTTTTGATCTGCCAGAAATTTCCGTTGAGGTTCCAGTAAAATTCATCAAAATCAGCACTGTCAAAACGAATAGTATTGTCGATATGATAAGTGATTTTATAATTATTGATACCGGTGACTGTTTTGTCAGCATCACCGATTTTCCAAGTGACTGAATCGCCGTCACGGGTTTGGCTGTATTTATATGAAGCACCATCGAAATCAGTGATTGAAATTAGCTTAATTGGCATCCTGACTTTTTCATTTTCAGTTTTTTGGTAAAAGAGTGGCAAGACGCGGAAAATACCGTGTTTGTCCGGCAAATTACCACAATCAGCAACAATTTTTTCAGTAACATCAATCGAAGAATCCTCATTTACGACAACATCACTCTGAAAATCCTTGATATACCAGTCGGTGATTTGGCTAGCATCACGAGCATAGGTATGAGGAATTATGAAAAAAAACGAACAGATCGCTAGTAACAAAACTGGAAACTTTACTATTAATTTCTTCATTCTACTCCACTTTAAATTTCTGTATTTCTGTATATTTTTGTATTCTGCGATTACCTGTAGATTTTTTGTATCAACGGATTGATTGTTGTGATAATTTCATACCGATACGACCCGGCCAATTCCGCCATCTTTTCGACAGTCATTTCATTCTCACCATCGCTACCGATTATCGTCACAATATCACCGACTGAGACGCTTTTCAAATCCGTTACATCGATAATTGTCATATCCATACAAACTCGGCCGATGACCGGACAAGATTGACCGCTCACCAAAACACAACCCTTATTTGATAGCGACCACTTGAAACCATGCCAGTATCCGATCGGCAAAATCGCAATTTTTGTCTTTCTTTTTGTTCGATGACTGAAGCCATAACCGACGCCCTCTTTTGACTCAATCGTCTTGATTTCTGTGATAATTGTCTTCCAGGACATGACCGGAAGCAATTTTATCGTACCCAAAAATTTCTTCTTGCCCTGCTCTGACGGCCAGATACCGGTCAGACCAATCCCTATCCGCACCATATCAAACCTACTTTCCGGCAAGGTCACGGCCGCAGCACTCGCCGCCATATGTTTTATCAACCCCTTACTCCCACACCTGGTGTGGGAGTAAGGTTCAAGGGTTTTGAGTGTTGCATTGAAAGCATTCAGCTGCTGTTTGGAACTTTGATATTTCGGTGAAATTACTTCGGCAAAGTGGGAGTAAATTCCTTCAATCTTGATAAACTTCATACTTTTTATGATTTTTACCATTTCGTCCAGCTCGTGTGATTGAAATCCTTGCCGGTGCATCCCGGTATCAATCTTTAAGTGAACTTTCAACACATTGTCATTGCGAGGTCGCCATAGCGACCGTGGCAATCCATCATGATAGGTTGCTTCGTCGCAAGCACTCTCCTCGCAATGGCACAGCAGAGTCTTAAGTTGTTCCAGACTTGAAATCGTCAAACTGATATTTTGCTCCGAGGCCTGCTTATAATTTTCCGGCAAGGTATAGCCCAAAACCAGAATTGGTTTTTGAATGCCTGCTTTTCTTAATTTGATTGCTTCAACAAATGAATCGACGCCAAACCAATCAACACCAAATTTATCAAGTGTTTTTGAATAGTCGATCAGACCGTGGCCATAAGCATTTGATTTAACCACCGCCATCAATCGGCATTTGGCGCCAATAAGTTTGCGAAATTCTGAATAATTGTGCCGGAGTTTTTTCGTATCAATCTCCAACCATGTCCGAACATCAGATTTTGCATAATCATACTTTTTCATACTTTAGTCTTTGTAATCTGTTTTGAGTTTTCGCTCAGTCTCAAATCGCTCAATCGCCAAATCGATCAGGCGACTGATCAGCTCTGTATACGAAATGCCGCTAGCTTCGAAAAGTTTGGGATACATCGAGATTTTAGTGAAGCCAGGAATTGTGTTAATTTCATTGACAAATATCTCGCCGCTCTCAGTCAAAAATGAATCGACCCGACCGAAGCCAGCACACTCCAAAACCTGGAAGGTTTTAATGGCAATCTCTTTTATTTTCTTCGTTGCATCATCAGAAATTTTGGCCGGAATCTCCGCCGCCGCGCCATTTTCGTCAATATATTTGGCCTCGTAAGAATAAAATTCGTAAGTTGGCTTGATCTCTCCAGGAGTTGAGGCAATCGGCTTGGCATTACCGAGAACTGCACACTCGATTTCGCGACCAGAGATAAATTCTTCGATAATAATTTTGGTATCAAAATCAAATGCTTCTTCTATTGCTTTCTGATATTCGTCTGCATTGTGAACCTTGGAAATGCCAACGGACGAGCCCATATTGGCCGGCTTGACGAAGAATGGTGCGCCTAGATTTGACTCAATTTCTAAATATTTGGGAATGATATCGCTCGATCTTACTGCCACAAATTTGCCAATCTTAATCCCTGCATCACGAAGCAGTCGCTTCATCACATCCTTGTCCATACCGACAGCCGAACCGAGAACTCCGGCACCAACAAATGGCACATCCGCTAATTTCAAAAGACCTTGGATAGTACCATCTTCACCATAAGTGCCATGGAGGATTGGAAAAACAACATCTATTTTCGGGCCAACAGAATCGTCATTATTTAATTCGATGATTTCGCCACCACTTGAGGGAATCATAGCGACAGACTCGCCGGCAGAATTTAGCTTGATCAACTTAGGATCATCAGCGTTCAATAGAAATTTAGCTCCATCATTTAGAAGCCAGCGTCCATTTTTGTCAATTCCAATCAAAATTGGATTGTATTTCTCTTTGTCGATCGCATCACAAACATTTTTGGCCGATTGCAACGAAACTTCATGTTCAGCCGATCTCCCACCAAACAAAATCGCAACATTTAATTTTTTCTCCATGATTTTCTATCTCCTGAAAATTATTCTTTTAAAATTTTTTAATCTCAGATTTCTGACGTCCCGACACCGCTAAGCTTTGATCAGGATTGTGGCGAAAAGTCGCTCCAAATGCTGCTCCTGTTAAGTCGCCATGTGGCGCAATCGATTGTAATGTTTCACCACCATCACTTGCTATGGCGATTCTTTCCAATATAATATCAACTACCTTGTTGGGATCAGTCTCTGATAATGCTTTTTCAATTTCATCCACCTCGTCTGGTTTCAAAATTAGTGCAAATGACGAACCACAGCGTCGTCCATATCTGTCGGTTTTGTTTACATAATATGTAATAAATTCAATTATTTTGTCATCATCCAAATAATCTTCCATCCTGACAAATGCAATACCATTTGTACCAAGAGGGTCTCTTTGACTGGGTTGCGGTAGCATCTTTATTTTTGAAGTATATATTATGTTGGTTTTTTCTATCACTTCTTTAAAAGACTCCTCGTCATCCATCTGGAAATAAAAGGTTTCATATCCGTCTCCTGATGTGAGACCGAATAATTTCTGCCCACCGTCAAGTCTAGTGTTTACATAAATCGGTATATCTTTGCGAGATAGGATTTCTCGCAAGTGGTCTAGCGGATCTGACTCGGTTTCAACCGCCGGTTGTGACTTTGCTGTTTTAGTTTCTTCAATTTTATCTGGTTGCTCAACATTAATTTGGTCCAATGCTTCTCTGACGGCCTCGATGCCATACTTTGCACACAGTTCCTCTACTTCTTGCTTGCATCGTTCAGCACTGGCCTCACTCTCGCCAGAACAACTTTCACTTTTTCCTGGTCTCATGTTTTTTCCTTTCAAATTTACTTTTCTCCATTTTATTCTAGCAGAAAAAAACAATAATTGACTACGCCAGGTCAATCAGTCTTTTATCAGAATAGTTTGTTACCTTATAGCCTCGGGTGATTGTGCTGATGTGAAGTAAATTATAACTGGACTTCTCGATATTTTAAGACAAGCAGATTGCAAGCCTTCTTTTGGTCTGCAATCTGCTTGCCTGAAAGGGTAAGTCTGTCTCACAACATCACCATGCTCGAGAAGGAGGATCTCGATGGCGATCGCGTCTTCGACGTCAACCAGCTCTGATGTCGCCAAAGCGATATTGGGTGAGAACTACATCACGCTGGAGGAAGCTGCCTGGTGTTTCAGAGATGATCTAGCACATGACACTGCCAGGCAATTTGCGAGAATACCGTTCTCAGCAGAAACGCTCGGGGCACTAGCGTCAACTCATGTTCTAATCCCAGATCTCGCAGTTCCGATCAGGGATCTTCGGCTGTTGGTACAGGGCAACTTCCTGCGACTCAGTCAGAAGCTGGAAGATCAGGGACAAGCCCTACAAGACCTACTGTGCTTCTCGGAAGACGGCTGGTATGTCGATCTGCCATTCGCCGAATTCCCGTATCCGACGGAGCCACCCCGCTATCGATGGAAGCTGATAGCCAGAGCTCCCCTTGCTGATTCGTACAACTTGGGCTTGAATGACCAGCTCAAATTGATCGGGGCAGAAAGGAAAGGAAATAGTGGCCATGATCGAATCGTAGCCGCCAGAGAACTTGTCTACACGATCGTGGTCGTTCTGCTGACTCGCGGCGAATGCCTCTACAAAGAGATAAGTGGAAGATGCATCGATCCGGTGACTGAAATGCAACGAGTAACAGCAGGTTGTTCCTGTCAAAAAGGTCAGATCGTCATCAACCAGGTGGCAGAGGAAGACAGAGACCCCAAACTTGGGCTGGCAACCGCCCGAGTCCCCAACCGACCCTAGGGAGAGATGTCCTGGGGTGACACCGCACAAGCCTTCGATTTTGCCCAACACGGGCATGCTGTAATCGGAGGCTTGTCCTCATATATTAGACTAAATTTTCTACTTCAGTTTTCTAGCTGCGTCAAAGCGCACAGAAACTTCCTGCCAATTGACGATGTCCCAAAATTTACTTGCATAAGTTTTCTTGTCACTCTTGTAATCAAGATAAAAGGCATGCTCCCACATATCAGAAACCAGTAAAATCGGACCGAGCGTATGCGCCAGGTTGTGATTGCCGACCTGAGAAATAATTAGCCTGCCCGTCTCTGGATCGACAGCAAGAGTCGCCCAACCAGAGCCTTCAATCGTTGTCGCTGCTTCAGTGAACTCAGGCTTGAACTGCTCAAGATCGCCAAATTCAGCCTCGATGGCACTCAAAAGCTCATGAGACGGCTCCTTTTTCTCCGACACTGGCGTCAAGTTTGTCCAAAACAGAGTATGCAGACGATGACCATCAATATTGAACGATAACTTTTTGGCAGTCGAACCGATATCAACCTTGCCTCCACTTTTTCGCGCGTCTGCTAATTTTTGCAAAAGCTCGTTGGCCTTATCGACATAACCCTTGTGATGTTTGTCGTGGTGCAATGTCATAATTTCTTTTGAAATGACCGGCTCCAAAGCATCATAAGCGTATGGTAGGTCGGGCAAAGTATAATTTTTTTCTATCATGGTTTCTCCTTTTTGTAATGAAGCTCCCCGCGGCCAAGCCGTCGGGGTATCAGCATTATTTAATTTGCTTCAATCCCTCCGTAGCCAGATCCACTTCGCCCTTCATCCTTCGCATAAGCCTGCCTGTCGGCAGACAGGGCTACGGACGACAAGTTGGGCTACGTGGCATCCACCTCGCCATTCATCCCGCTGTCTTGCCACTGGGTTTTCTGGCGAAGGGGGATAAAATTATTTTTTGTAAATTTGTTTAGTAATATTTTTCCTGAGAAATATATAAAGTGCTGGTAAAATATAGACAACCATCAAAACAGTTTCATAGATTTCTCCCTTTAGTGTCAAAAGATGCAAGAAGCCCTCAGCAAACATCTCGGCTCCAAAATATATTAAAATCAATCCGAGAATTTTGAAGAGAATGCTGATATTGAGCTTGAGACTGGTTTTTAAAAGAATATAGGCTATGACAACTGCGACGAAGATTCCCGCCGTTGTTCCTCTCACGAAGCTATCGATTTGGACGGTGCTACTAGCCAAATTGAAAACAATTAACTCAAGACCATCCCGAAAAATCGTCACAAAGCCAAGCGTTACCAAGCTAAATTTACTTAAGTCATTTCCTAAATTATTTCCAGCTTGACCACCAACATTGATCGTCCCGGTGCTAATCCAAGCTATAAAATAAATGATCAAACCTGATGCTAGCAGCATCATGACTGCCTCAAATATATCGCTTTGATCTGCTAGAATCGAAGCTTCACTTAAACCAAGAAAACCAGCAATTGTCACAAAAATTATGCCGAGTGATATACCAAGATAGAGAGATCGCTCCAGATCCCGTCTCTTCAGCCTGGCAAGATTTATCAAAATAACACTCAAAATAAGTGCGACTTCAAGACCTTCACGAAGAGCGATAAAAAAACTTGATATCATATATGTACTCGATTATATAAATAGTTAGTTATCTATATTATATCACTTGAGTCCAGCCATAGCTTCTTTGACGTTACTAAAATTCGATGTTAAGATTGGATTAAATTTAATAAAATGATTATCGAGCATGAATAAAAAAATTCTTGTTGTTCTGGCTTTTGTTGCACTTATTTTACAGTTTGTGTTTCAACTCCATCTCGCCAAAATTGACGCCCGGACGACCGATGAGGGTGGTCACCTCGCCGCTGGCTACACTTATGTCACGACTGGCGAATGGCGTTTCAATCCAGAACACCCACCCTTGACAAAAGTTTTGGCTGGGCTGGCCATCCTGCCACTTCACCCGAAGATTACGCCAGAGATGAATGAACTTTGGGATAGATCGTCAAATTTCTTTTATGACTCTTGGTCAGAGAATCGCCGATATGGCGAGATGATTCTCTACGAAGCTGGTAATGATGCCGACCAGCTCCTCTTTTGGGGGCGATTTCCAGCTGTCATCCTGACTTTTCTGCTTGGCCTATCAATACTTCTGATCGCCTGGCGAGAATGGGGTGGTGTTGCCGCACTGGTTGCGACACTTCTCTTTGTCCTTGATCCGGCCGTAACTGCACATGGGCATCTCATCAACACTGATTTACCAGCAGCGCTTGGTTATCTCTTGGCGATTTACGCCGGCTGGAAATTTTTTGTCAATCCAGAGAAGAAAACCACTGTTTGGTTTGGCCTGGCTATTGGCTTGGCATTACTTTTGAAATATACAACTATTATCGCTCTACCAGCACTGCTAATCCTAGCTATGCTAACCTGGGTTAGAAACAAAAAGAAGGCAGAGTACTGCAAAAAAATCTGGTTGAAGCTCCTGGCTGTCGTAGCCATCTCAATATTTATGCTCTGGCTCGGCTATGGTTTTCATGATCGGGTTGTTCCAATATCAAGATCGTTTACCACTGAAAACTCCTATACCGGCTCACATCGCGGTAGCACAGATGGTATGCCCAACTTGACACCGAAGAATAATAAGGACAAAATATTTAACCTCATCCGCCCTATTGTTACTCTGGTCCCCGGTGACTATATCAAGGGCTTGTTTATGGTTTTCAATCACGTCGGTTCTGGTCACAAATCTTTTCTTCTCGGTCAGGTCTCTACGACAGGCTGGTGGTATTATTTTCCCTTGATCATTTTGGTCAAAACGCCGATACCAACCTTAATCTTGATGGCAATGGGACTTTACATTGCCTGCAAAAAACCGAGAAACTGGCTGACCTTGAGCTTCATCATCGGCGCAACGATTTTTCTCCTCGCCAGTATGACCAGTAAGGCCAACCTTGGCGTCCGGCACATCTTACCGTTTTTCCCGCTTCTCTATCTGGTGTCTGGCTACGCCACGACCAAAATGTCGAAAAAGTTACTTTGGATCACTACTATCCTTCTGATCTGGCTCGGCGCTCTTTTCGCTTTTAGCTATCCATATTATCTCGGCTATTTTAACGAATTCGCCGGTGGATCATACAACGGGTATAAAATTGCTGCCGATTCAAATCTCGACTGGGGACAAGATTTGAAACGTATTACTGAATATGTCCAACAAAATAAATTGCAAAATGTTTTCATCGAATATACTTGGAATAGTAATCATGCCATCGACTACCATCTAGGTGAAAATAGCTACAAAACTCTAGATCAATGGAAGCCAGGGGCCGCGGGCTGGGGCATCATCGGCGCGACGGCTTTCGACGTTTCAAAGAGATTCTCATTTATGAAAACATGTCCCGGACTAAAACAAATAACACCGGGCGTTTTTATTTGCAAATTGAACTAACCTTTGCGTTTGCGGCGGAAAGTTTTTGCAAAGTCAAATAAAAATATCAGTACTAAAACACTCAGTTCGCTGACCATCAGCCAAAGTCGGGTAAAAATGGCGACCAGGCCAGCTAGGCCATCAGAGATCAATGGTGATAGAGCGGCAACGACCGCGCCCTCGCGGACGCCCAGGCCCATCGGCGTGATGATGCTGATGTAGCCGACAAGCCAGGCAACAATGAAAGTCGAAATCAGCCAGACCGCTGAAACCTGACTGACACCAACGACAGCCGCCATGGTCAGATATGAGCCAAAACCATAAAAAGCCCAAGCCAAAGTAAACAACAATAGTACTATTATAAGTTTGCCGCTCGAGAATTTGAACTCAATCGGCTCTTTTTTCATCAGCTTGAGCAGTTTATTGATGACATTTTTGAGAATACTTGGCGTAAGCAAAAGTATGACAGCGGGAATAGCTAGTAGAAAAAGCCAGCGATAGGCACTAGCGACCTGGTAAGGTATCATCAGCAGATAGATAGCGGCGAACACTGCTGTGCTACCAACGAGAAAAATCATCTCAATCGCTAGGCTGGCAGCAGTGACCTTCTTGGCAGCACCAGCTTTTTCTGCAAGATAAACTCGGCCGAAAAAGGACCAGACATTACCGGGAACATAGCGGCTAAATTCCGACAGAAACCAGACTCTAATCGATTGCGCCAGAGATAATCTGAAACCCAAGTCAGCCATGATCTGGCGCCAAGCCAGAGATCGTGTCAGGAAATAACCAAGATAGGCCAGCCAGGCCACCGCGAGCAATCCCCAATCCAAGTCAGCCAGATGATCGACGACAACACTCTTGTTTCCGACAATTTCGCGACCGATATAAAAAGCAGCGAGCACAATAATCGCTACTTCTAGAAATCGTCGGATGATTTTCCAGAGCATCTTTTTGTCCAGTATTTTTTTCATTTATTATTTGACTAAAATTTAAACAGATCACATCGGCCGAGAAAATATGATCTAATTAAATTTTGACAGTTTGCAAGCGCATGCGGTTTTGAGAGCGCTGTCAAAATTTAGTTAGCAAATAAAGTTTTTTAACGTCTTGTACTATTCTTTTTTACTGCCATTGCCGATGAGGAGATGATAATAATGAGTGATGAGTTCGCCGATCAGACCGGTCGCAATCAGCTGGACACCAGCAATTATAAACAAGATACCAAATAGAAAGAGAGGACGGTCTCCAACACTCTGAAGCAGAAAAGTATGAATATACGCCATCCAACCGCTGATGACGATGCCAATAGCCAGGAACAGGAGACCTATAGAGCCAAATAAATGGAGTGGGCGTTTGATAAATTTGGTCAAGAAAATAACCGTAAAGAGGTCGAGAAAGCCACGCAGAAAGCGGCTAAAACCGTATTTGCTGACACCAAATTTGCGCGGGCGGTGATTGACCGCTATCTCACCGACTCGATAACCGTTGCTTGCGGCCAAGATCGGAATGAAACGATAAAGTTCGCCGTAAACGTTCAGGCTTTTGACCACGTCGTGGCGATACATTTTCAGACCGCAATTGATGTCATGCAGTCTCAAGCCGGAAACTCGTCGAACCATAAAGTTAAAAAAATGTGACGGGATAGTTTTGTGAATCGGGTCGTGACGGTTTTTCTTATAACCACTGACCAGATCATAACCTTCATCAATTTTTTTCTTCAGGTTTGGAATTTCCGCCGGATCGTCCTGAAGATCGGCATCCATCGTCACAATGAAGTCGCCAGTCGCAGCTCGAAAACCAGCTTGCAGAGCCGCGGCCTTACCGCTATTTTTCAAGAAATGAATAAGTTTGATCTCTTTATTTTTCTCAGACAACTTCTTGGCGACTTCAGCAGTGCCATCGCGACTACCATCGTCGATAAAGACCACCTCGAAATCCGAGCTGATTTTCTTCATCACTGTGTCAATTTGTCGCCACAGCTCCGGTAGCGACTCCGCTTCGTTGTAGGCCGGGATAATTATTGAGTATTTTGGTGTCATTTTGATCAGTCTCGTCTATAAAATTTGAGCTTCAATCTTCTTTAATATAATCACAAAACGACCCCAAATACAATCTTCGGTCTTCATAAAATTTGACAAATTTTTGACAAAATTAGTTGAATTAATGTTAATATAAGAAAAGTTAAGCAAAATTAATTTTGTCAGGGGGTGAGTATGGTTATAGGACTTGAACACGAAAGTGTAGTCGAGGGTGATAAAAAAAGCGAGACACAAATAAAAAATCAAATTGAGATGCTTTTTGGTGAGCTCAAACTTGAGCCTGACAGTCCTGAGACAGAAAAGATCAGGAATGGTATTTTGGACGCAGAAGAATCATACAAAACGAACAACACGCTGAAGCTCGTGAAAAATTACAGGACGAGAACGTTTTAGATACTGCTTGGGAACTGCCAAACAAGGATTTGCATAATAAAATTGAAGAGTTGATAAAATTATTTTTTGAACTTGAGAACAAAATTATTACAGAGTTTCATTCTTGATTTATCAATAGTATTTCCGATTGTGGACACAAAAAGTGCCTTTGTCGGAGATATATTTTTCATTTTGATTTGCAATAAATAGCTCTATCCCCTCATCTTCAATCTCCTTGAGATTGTCAATCATACTCATGTCATACTTGTTATGATAGCGAGCATCGAGTTGTTTCAATCTTCTGCACGGTAGATGTTCACAATCACAGAAATCACCCGCGCGTTCAGTGCAATTTCTGATGATACACTTTTGGCAAGACTGATACACGGCATCACTATTACATCCAGGGCAATAATTTTTTTCTTTCTCATCTCGCAAATGAGCACGACAAACTCCGCAATTCATCCCACAGGGAGCGATTAACTTTTTAGTGATTTGTTTTGGCATAATTAATGTCATCTCCAAAATAAAAGTGCAGTAGTTCCAAAATAAAAGTGCAGTTAGCTTTG
>PEZW01000002.1 GCA_002773985.1 Candidatus Berkelbacteria bacterium CG10_big_fil_rev_8_21_14_0_10_43_13 | reverse complement strand
CTTCAGCAAGATTTTTTAGGGTAGATCTCTTGTTAACGTACTTGTCCCAGATGACTCGCTCTAATTTGGCTTTTCTCTGTTTGTTTTGAAAGTAGCTTTTACAACTTTTGCAGTAGTATCTTTGACGATCCTCAACGATGCTTTTGCCCTTTTTTACACAGTTGTCGGAACCGCACTTCGGACAGTTTTTTTAGTCATTTTTACAGTACTCCGTAATTATCTAATTGATTATTGGCTCTAGTATAGCATAACTAGGTGTTTTTAGGTGCAATATTTTGCTATTAAGCCGCGTTTGCAGATTTTTTTATCAATATAAATTTGAATTTAATGTAGGGAGGGGAGTGCTACTGGACCTGATGAGGCGGCGGTCCAGTAGCACACGGGTGGGGATGGGAGACTGTCAGGCGCATTGGAGCACCCGATCAATCATTTCGAGTCGCTCACGGATTCTGCCGATGACGGAGACCGGATCGACGAGGCCCAGGTCGTGGTAGTCGTACACCAGCGAACCAGCTCCCAGCTGCACTGGTACCTGGGGATTGTCTTCGAGTCGACAGGACACAATCGCTGGTAGTTTGGGTGACAGGTTGAGCAGGTCGAGGTCGCCGCTGTTGCATGCGAGTCCGTCGACTCCGAGTTGCTTGACGCGCTTGATGCGTTTTCTCAATTCGGCCTGCAGTGCTACTCTGTCATAGTTGTTGCGATCGAACCGCGTCAACATCTTGACAACGGTATGCATATCGCCGAAGCGATGAGCAGTCAGTGTCGCGCTGGAGGTAGTGACACCGAGGTGGGTCACGCCGTGATCTCGGACGGACCTGATGGCATCATGGAACTGCTCGACAGTGCCGAACTCCTTGTCGTCAAGGGAGAGCTCGGCGTCGTAGTAGACCTCTTCGAAACCATGCAGTCGCGCGATCAGCGCGAAGGACAGGGGGAACTCGAAAGGTTGGCCAGGGGGGCAAACGATGGCCACTGATCTGACATGACCAGTGAGTCGCCTGAGTTGAACCAAGACAAGGCTGAGGCACGTGCAGTCAAGCTGCACGACGATCCTATCCAGTTGCGGTGCCAACGCAGTTCTCCTTTGCTTGGGCTCTCCACCACAAGTGGCGAAGTGAGCATACGATAACATTTTTAGCTATGAAACGCAAGACTTGTATCTTGATTCAATAAAACTCATTTGCTCGAAAACATCATTTGTGCAATTATTAATAGTGATTAGAAAATAGTTATTTATTTGAGGAATTGCTATGAACCTGTATCTAGACATCGAGACACTACCAGCTGGCGGCGAAGATATGGAGCTGATCAAGCAGTTTTGGGAAGAGGCAAAGGCTAAATCAAAGGCAAATGGTGGCATTAAAAAAACTCCGAGTGACTTTGACACCTTCTTTCGCAACACCTCTTTCCAGGGCGAGTTTGGTCGCATCTTGTGCCTGTGTTATGCCATCGATGACGCCGAGGTGGTCGGACTAGCAGGCGATGAAAAAGAGATTTTACAAAAATTTTGGGCTGTCGCCAAAGATGCCAATCTCTTCATCGGCCACAACGTGATGGAATTTGACTTACGATTCATCTATAAGCGCTCAATCATTAAGGGTGTTCGACCGAGCCGAGACCTGAGCTTCGCTCGGTATCGTTCGTCGCCTATTTACGACACGATGAAGGAATGGGAAAAATGGGGTGCGATCGGCACTTCACTGCACAAATTAAGTATCGCTCTCGGACTGACTTCGCCAAAGGAAGAGGGGATTGACGGTTCGAAAGTTTATGATTATTTTCTGGCGGGCAAGACCGATGAAATCGTCAAGTACTGCAAACGCGACGTCGAAGCGACGCGTAAGGTCTACAAGAAGATGACATTTCAAGCGTAGCGGTGGATATAGTACGTAAGAAAATGGTACAATCAGAGTATGAAAAGAATCCTCCATATTATGAAAAGAATTTTCATAGTTTTATTGGTTGTGGCGTCACTGCTTTTTTCACTACTGTTTTTTATTGTTCTGAACTTGTGGGGAGCGACCAATTCATCTACAAAAATAAAGAGTCTCGCAGCTGACAGCGAACTATATAGTTTTGCTACCACATACATTCGTGATGAAGTCATCAATAGTTCAAATATTCCCATCAACGATGACGCTAGTTTTGATCAGCTAAACGAAGCTGTCAGTACAAAAAAGGTAACCGCCACAATAAACGGCAGTATCGACAACTTCTTTTTGCTAGCCCAAAACAAGACAAAGGACTCAGTTTTTCCTGTCGAGATTACGACTAACAGCAACGGACAAAATTATAATTTTAGTAAAAAGGCAAATTTTACTGATAGCCCAGCACTCTATCTTTTGCGCCGGATTAATTCCATCCTTTTGATACTCGCTGCGTGCGCACTGTTACCACTTTTTCTGGCTGTTTTACTGTCCAAAACGACGGCAGCCAAACTGAATATAGTTGGTAGATCATCGGCTTTTCTGGCGATCTTTCTAGGTACAGTTCTCGGTCTCTTGCTAGAACTTTTACCACATCATCTAAATCAAATAGTGACAAGTTCGGCTATTGTCAGTGATCCACGTCTTGTCAACGCCGTTGTCAAACTTGTTAATGTCGCGGTCAATAGACAAGTTCTGTATTATGCTTTGGAAATAATTGTATTTGTCTTGTTCGCTGCGATTTTTCTCTACATCGCAAAAGCCGAGACGAAAGAGGAATCGTATCTTTCGGACAAACTATAGACCTTTTGACGAGCTCTTCGTCTAAACTTCTAGTGCAGGACAGCGCCTTCACCTTCGTGTGGGTCGGCCGGTTTTTGTTTCAGAACTGGCAAAGAAAAGTAAAAGGTAGTGCCCTTGCCTTCGCCATCAGACTGAAACCAGATCTTGCCATTCATCAGCTCGATGAATTTCTTGGCGATGTACATACCAAGGCCGGTACCCTTGACCTCGTCCTTCATCACATCCACCTGAGTGAATTTATCAAAGACGCCCTCCCCTCGACCTTTCGGAATACCCTTGCCATTATCCTCGACAGAAACGACGATCTTCTGGTCGTCAGCAACAGCGCGGATGACAATCTTGCCGCCGTCCGGTGTGTATTTGATCGAATTGCCGAGCATATTGATCAGTATCTCTGTAACTCTAGTGACATCAAACCAGGTCAGGGGTAGTGATTTCTTTGGCTTTTCAAAAGTCATAGTATGCTTGGCTTCGCGGGCCTTCGAGGCGACCTCCATCATTGCTTGATCGATGATTTCAGTAGTTTGCTTTTGTTCATAGATGATATGAATCCGACCGGACTCGATGCGTGAGACATTGAGTAAATCCCTGACCAAATTTGCGAGTCGCTGTGACGAGGTAAAGACCGTCTCTAAATATTCTCTGGCTTTATCAGGAATCTTACCACCCATGCCTTCCTGCAAAATCATCGACAGGTAGCCCTCGATGGCGGCAATCGGTGTATTCAATTCGTGCGATGCCATCGATAGGAAATCATCCTTGAGCTTATCAATATCCTTCAAATGCTCGTTGGCTAGCTCAAGCTCCTTCGCCAACTTGGCCAGATCCTCGCGTTGTTTGATCTCAATCTTGACGGACTTGATCAGTTGATACCCGCCAAAAGTCGCGAGCAGCCAGATGATAGCTTGAATTGCGGACTGAAGACTGGAACTTGAAATAAACACTTCGACTAGTAACACGATCGAGAGTGTCACGACAATGATTTCGGTTGTTATCACTTTGATATTAAACAAATGATGTTTGGTGATGGCGTAGGCAGTAAAACCAAGCAAAAATATTGCAGAACAATTGCCTAGTTGCCAATATTCTATCGACCCGCGCATGATCGGTAAAATAATATTAAAAACTAAGTTCATCCCTAAAAATATCAAGAACCCAAAGATTAAAAACTGAGATTTCGAGAGAACTTCCTTTGGTGTCTGAAAATATTTTTTGGCGATTATCGTCACAATAGTTACCATCGCAATTCCGATCCACAGATAAAACAGTATCTGCGCCCGGCCAAAAACAGGGTTGTTGCCGAGCGCTGTGAATCGAACCCCTTTGACTATTAAATCCCCAGTGACAGGTAAAATTGTATTAAACAATGTCAGCACCAGCATCGTGGAGTCGAGCCACTTGTAGCGTTTTTCAAAAGGGAAAATAGTCACATAGTAGTAAAGTAAACCAAAGGAAAGCGAAACCACTGCCAGCAATGAGCGACCATACCAGAGAGAAAAAGCGAGGTCTTTATTAAAGGAGAAAAAATATCCACCGATCCACCAATAAGAAAAGGCTAGCGCCATCAAGGCAAAAGTACGGTTCACCTTATTTTTGGGATCGGCAAGAAATACCCAAACCATAAGAAGCACAGTAAGTCCGGCCAAGACAACAAGAAGAACTTTAGTAATTAACAATATAGATAAATTGTAATCCATCCCTCCACTTTCACTATTTTAGATCATCGCTGATTAGATGCATTCTTAGTAAATATTCGAAACGATTAAGTATTTTAATGTAGTCAGCTGACTGTATTTGTTTGCCGATTTCGGCGGATGTGTCATATAGCTTTTGCCATTCATCGAGAAAATGTTGACGAGCATCTGATTTATCAATCTTGGAAATTACTAACTCCGGGTTGTCCAAGTCATCATAGCTTATAATATTTTGATCGATCGCGTATGGAAGAACTATACTACTGTAGTCATCCGAGAGAACCTCACGTTTCCAGGTCGTCAACCAATTGCCAATTCGGGCCATTTTTTGAGTTACTAAGATCATCTCTCGATATTTGCTCAAATCGCTCTCTTCAAAACTCGGTGTACACATCAGATCAAGGTCGGCATTTATGATGATCTGCATACTGTTGGGGAAATATTGCCAGTATTCTAATTGGTTCATGTGGTATTTGTTGTCGGTTATAAATTTTCCAAACTTTACTGCATTGATAAGTTGAAAAACATCAAAATCAAAGCAATCTTTATATTTTTTGTACAACGGAAACTGTTTGACTTGGTGGCTGATACTATCCCACACATCACTCGTCAGCTGTAAATATTCAACATCGTCTTGATTTAGGTTTATGTGCGCGGGCTTGTTTCCTGACGGCAACTTTAAAAGTTCTGCCAGAAGATCACCATTGTTCTTTTCTTCTGAAATATCATCTATTAAAACAACAAACATGTTTAGGAGCGTTTTGATGTCTCTCAAGCGATTCTTTTCGCTGTCTAAAACATCTAAAACCATCCAGCGTTGATTGATCCGATAACACCACTCAAATACAAAAATTTCCTTGCGTTTACCGACTGTTTTGTAGCGCTCGATAAACGGAGCAAGAGTTGCAGAAAACTGTTCGTTTTGTATCTCTTTAATCTCGTTCTCGATCTCAACTTTGGAGATACCACCACGAATTTTATCGAGCACTGTTTGCATGTTCAAGGAAATTAAATAACGACACTATAATACAATTATAAAACGTCTTGAGCGGTTCGGCAAGGTCATAAAACAATTTAAGTTTAGAAAAATAACTTTCCGATCAGCAAAAACAGCAGCCAACCGTAGTACTCAAAGTCGACAGTTGTGGTCGAGTAAACTTGTGTCGAGCGCGATAGTGGTATAAGAATGGTTGTCAAAAACACTGGGGCGATGAGAAAATATGCAAGGCTTGGCAAGAGGCCAAGTGAAACGCCAAGTATAATCCAAAGGATTGAGAATAGATTAATTATTGTCAGAGCTCTAAAAAGGTGTCCTTTGCCAAGTAGGGTGGCAAATGTTTTGAAGTTGTTATCTCGGTCTGTCGAGATATCTTTTAGGTCACAGTAAGCAATATTGACCAAATCTCTGGTAAAAACAAACACAAGAAAAAAAATAGTTGAGGCTATACCGGTCACACCGGAGTAGAGAAGAAAGAGTAGGATGAAGGTATTCCAGAAGAACACGGTAATGATATCCTTGAAAGCCCAGAACATCTTGGAGATCTCGTTGAGATATTTGTGATAAATCAGTTCCAGTATGACAAGTGTGACAGAAATTGATGCGACTACTATTTTGTTTTTCATAAACATGGCAACAAAAAAACCAATTATCAGGATAACGATGATGATCGCCGCCACGCCACGGTGTGATTTTGTAAGCTCGTGATAGTAATAACTATAAAAATCCCAGAGATAGGTGATAGAGATAAGGAAAAATGCGATGATAATAAAATAGAGGGGGCTTGATATGTCAAAAAGTAAAGCAATAGCAAAAATTTCGGCGACTGCGCCAAGTGTTGTGAAGATTGCCCGAAACAGAATGTTGGCAAAACGTCTACGCGGAGTACTGTCCATATCTAAAGGTTATAAGTTTATGCTTTATTAAGCAAGGGTTTTGCGGAGGTTGAGATACATCGGTAACAAATCTGGTATGTGAATCGGTGAATGTGAATCGGGGTGTGTGAATCGGGGACGCTCCCCAAATAGGTGTGTGAATCGGGGACGCTCCCCAAATAAAGCAAGATTTGCGTTAAGACATGGTTTTCATTAAGATATATTTATGCCAAGACACCCTCGTTTCTTGCCACCAGGTAACTATTTTCACATTATGAACCGTGGCAATAACGGTGCTCGTATTTTTACCTGCGATGATGATTTTCAGTTTTATCTAAACAAGATGACTGATTTAAAGGCTGAGCATCCTTTTGATCTCTATCACTACTGTCTGATGGGAACGCACTTACACATTCTAGTTAAAATAGAAAAAGAATCCGACTTTTCAAATTTCTCAAAACGACTCAACCTAAGTTACGCTTCGTATTATCAACGCAATTATGGTTTTACCGGCCATTTCTGGCAAGGTCGATACAAAAGCCAACTGATTAGTGATGATCCATATTTTATCCAATGCGGTAAATATATTGAGCTCAATCCCGTCAAAGCCGGAATTATCGAGAATCCAGAGGACTATCCGTGGTCAAGTTACCGGTATTATGCACTCGGTGAGAGAAATGATCTTCTAACAGAAGACATTTTCTATAAGGAATTAGGCATTGACGCCAAATCAAGACAGAAGGCTTTCAAAGAGTTGGTTGTTGACACAGAGATTTCTGATTTTTTGGATAAAAGTGATAGGATAGCTATAGGTGATAAAAAGTTTGTCTACAACCAAAACAGAAAAGCCAAGGTCCATGAAACAAACAAACATACACCTTACCGCAAAAGTCGTAGCTAATTGGGGAGCGTCCCCAAAACATCCCTCCCCAAAACATCCCTCAAAAGTCGTAGCTAATTGGGGAGCGTCCCCAAAACATCCCTCAAAACATCCCTTTCCGTCGAACTCGAGGATGACAGCATAGTGGTTACACAGATGTTTTTTTGTCGAAATATTAAAAGTATGATAAAATAATATAGTGATTGACAAAAGTTAGTATGAGTTGTATAATATACAAACTCATTTTATTTTGAGGGACGAGATGGGTTGTTCGGATTATTATTAACCGAAAACATTATGCCGTTTCAAAATCAACTCAAGGCTTTTAAAACAGACTTAGACCGACAACTCAAAATTTATTTGGATCTCAAAATCCGTGAATCACGGAGGATTTCTTCGTTTACCGAGGAAATAACCAAATACATCGCTGATCTCACTTTGCGTGGTGGCAAGCGTGTTCGCGCCGCTTTACTTTACAATAGCTATCTTGCTCATGGTGGCACAGATAGAGAGATGGCGATGAAAGCGGCGATGTCGATGGAGTTGGCCGAGACATATCTTTTGATCCATGATGATATCATGGATAATGGGACTTTGCGTCGAGGTGGTCTGACCATCCATGAGATTTATCGTCGTATCGCTGACGAGCAGTATCATAACAAGGTGCATCCGCGTGGTTTCGGTATCGCGATCGGGATGTGTGCCGGCAATATCGCATCAGCACTAAGTTATGAAATTTTGACCAAGCTTGACTGCTTGGAGGTTTCAAAAAACACTGCTACCAAGTTGCTGTCCGATGTTTATGTTCTCGAAAATTACGGACAATCTCTAGATATGATTTCCCAGGTTCGTGACGATGTTACACAAAAAGATATAATTCAAGTCCACACTCTCAAGACGATGCCATATACATTTGACGCGCCGATCAAAATAGGTGCGATTTTAGCAGGTGCGACAGACGCGGATCTGGCGAAACTTGACGACTACACTCTATCTCTGGGAATTGCTTATCAGGTTCAGGACGACATTCTCGGCCTTTTTGGTTCTGCAAAAAAGACCGGAAAGCAGACAACCTCTGATCTGAAAGAGGGTAAGAAAACCCTGTTGATCTTAGACGCTCTAGATGTAGCAAATGCAAAGCAGCGAGAAACTATTGTCAAAAATCTTGGAAACAAACGGGTAACAGTCTCAGATCTGAAAAAAGTTCGCGCTGTTGTCGAGGATACCGGCTCACTAGCGAAATCGAAGAAACTAGCGGAAAACTTGGCGCGAAAAGCGATCAAGGTGATTTCAAATCTAAATCTAAATCCATCCGGTAAGGAATTTCTGGTTGGTGTGGCACAGTACATTATTGCCAGAGAATACTAATTATTTGATAGTTCAAATTTGATAATTTACAAAAAAACTGTAACTGCTTACTTACTCCTTGTCATCCTCGGGTTCAGCGATGTAGCTCGAGAGTGAAGCCCGGGGATCCAGCCTGCCTGCCTGCAAGGCAAGGAGGTTTGGTTACGGTTGTGCTGCCTGGATTCCCGCCTGTGCGGGAATGACGGATGCAGATGAGTGCGCAGTTACAAAAAACTCTCTTGCACAGAGAGTTTTTTGTATAAACCAAAGTTTGGTGATATTATAGATGTGACAACTTGGTCGGCGGTCACCATAGGGGTGACGCAGTACCAAGGGGGAGAGTGTGATGCGCAAGCTATGGTTCGCGCTGGTCGTTTCATGTGTGCTACTGACCGTCGGTTGCTCCGGCGGAGGTGGTGGATCGACAGCCTTGACGCCGGCGGAGAATGACAACAATGCCAATGACACCGGCAATGCTGACACGACGGACGATTCTTCGACCACAGACAACAGCTCGTCTGAATCGAAGGATGAGTCGTTCTACATCAAGTTCTACTCGAGTGATCCCTGGCCCAGTTCGACGAGCCTAACGCTCGGGGTTTTCTCTGACGAACTTGTGCTTGATGGCAAGTACAAGACTGAGGCCTGTCGGAATCTCCACGGAAATGGCAGTGCTTTGTGGATCAGCAAGGACGTCAGTCTACCTGATCCGCCGTCGTACCTTGAAGGAGATGGTCAGGCACGCTGTTGTTTGATGATCTGGTACGACAACGACTATGACGGCAAGTGGAACTACCAGACAGAGAGGCTCGAGAGGCAGGTCAAGTCGAACAGCAAGGTGCTTGGGTTGATCTATGACAGCAAGTACGACCCGGGTAATCGCTGGTGGATCTGCTACTACGACACACGAGAGCTGATCGCGCCGGCCAACGGGTACAGCTTGTCGCTGATCCTCAACTAGGCCGATTACGTCCGTCGCGGTGGGTACCCCGGTACCCACCGCGGGACAAAAATAGAGTGATAAATCACAAATTGTATTAGTCCTTGTTTATCCCGATCCAAATATTTTCACCATCTGTTTTATATTCAGATTCACCTTCGAATTTTTGAGATTCTTCACTTCGTTCAGAATGACAGGTAGTAGCCAAAACCTCATGACAGATAAGACCACTGTATTTTACAAAGGCATTTTTCAGTAGTTCAGATTCAGTTTTATAATTCAACTCTATCCTGTCCTCGACGTTGAAGCCGGAGCTCTTGCGGAGGGTCTGGATGTTGCGGATAATTTCTCGAGCCATTCCCTCAAGTCTGAGGTCATCAGTAATTGTCGTGTCTACATCAACATTGCTATCGTCTCCCGGCTCAAAGTAGATCGAGCGCATATTCAGTTCATTGACGATCACGACCTCCAGAGCAATGTTAAGTTTTTCTTTGCCGTGATAAACGACGCTAAGAAGTGGTTGGCGAACCTTGATGCCGGCCTCAGCTCTGTGCGCTAGTCCAATCTCAATTATTTTTCGAGCTCGAGTCATGTCGTCTAGTACTTTTTTATTTATAGCTGCCTTGTCGGTAGTGGGATAATCAGTAAGATGGACCGATTCTTCACCAGTTAAATTCTTATAAATTTCATCAGCTAAGAATGGGGTAAATGGTGCAAGTAATTTTGCCACTGTCGTCAAAACCTCATACAAAGTATGATAAGCGGCATCCTTGTCGGCGGAATTTTCTGTTTTCCAAAAACGTTTACGACAGTTGCGGATATACCAATTCGACAAGTCGTCGACAAAAGGAGCAAACAGACGTGCCGACTTGGTAAGATCATACTTTGTCATAAATTTATTGACATTATCAACGAGCTCCGATAATTTAGCCAAAATCCAGTCATCCATCGCTTCGCCCACGGGGGTAATTTCGCCAGAAACTCTTTCGCCTGGTTTCCAGTCATCGATGTTGGCGTAGAGAACGAAGAATGAGTATGAGTTCCAAAGCATGCGGAAAACGCCACGCTGGATTTCCGCCAAATCCTTTTCGGAGAAGTTTAAATTCTCAGCCTGTAAAAGCGAAGAGTTAAGAATATAATATCTGACGACATCTGCGCCGTATTTATCAAACATCGCCATCGGATCTGGATAATTTTGCAGACGCTTACTCATCTTCTTGCCGTCTTCGGCCAAGATGATGCCACTGACGACAACGTTTTTGTACGCCACCTCTTTTTGTAAAGCGGTCGCAAGAATGTGAAGGTAATAAAACCAAGCCCTGGTCTGGTCCTGAGCCTCACCGATAAAATCAGCCGGAAATGTTTTTTCAAATTTATCGGTATTTTCAAACGGATAATGAAGCTGGGCGTATGGCATCGAGCCGGAGTCAAACCAAGTATCGAGTACGTCGGGAATGCGCTTCATCGTGCCATCGCACCCGCCTGTCGGCGAGGCAGGTTTTTCACATCTAAATGTGATCGGGTCGATTTTATCTTTGTGCAAATCAGTTACTTTCTGACCGCTCAGCTCCTCAAGTTCGGCGACGGAGCCGATAACTTTGTACTCATTACATTTATTGCATTTCCAGAGTGGAATGACCGAAGCCCAGAAACGTTGGCGAGAGATGGACCAATCTCTGGCACCTTCGAGCCAATTGCCAAAACGGCCGTCCTTGATATGTTTCGGCGACCAATTAATTTTCTGCGCCAAATCAATTGCTTCCTCTTTTATTTTCGTCACACTGACAAACCATGAAGTGGTCGCGTAGTTGAGCAGGGGAGTGTCACAACGCCAACAGTGAGGGTAGGAGTGCTGATATTTTTCCTTGGCAAAAAGTAAATCTTTACTAGCCAAATATTTAATTATTTCAACATCGGTCGCCTGTGTATCATCGATCGGCTTGACGTGAAGTTTGGAAAATTCGCCGCAACCATCCTTGATAATTCCGTCCATCTCAACGTGCTGGATGAAAGGTAAATTCAATTCCTTGCCCAGATTCATATCATCTTCACCAAAAGCTGGGGCCATGTGGACGATGCCAGTGCCTTCAAGAGTGGTGACAAAGTCGGCAGGAACTATTTTCCAACCATTGTTATGATTTTTCAGGCTGCTATCTTTTGAATAATAATCAAAAAGTGGCTGGTATTTTTTTCCAACCAGATCGCGACCCATAAATTCCTCGACAACTTCGTATGGTTGATCCTTAAAAACTTCCTTAACGCGATCTTTTGCGATGATGAAAAAGTCCCGAGTCCCGAGTCCCGAGTCCCGAGGCTGAATTTTGACATAATTAATATTATTTCCAATGGCCAAAGCGACATTACCAATCAAAGTCCATGGCGTCGTCGTCCATGCCAGGACAAAAGTATTTGGTTCGTCTATCAATTCAAATTTAGCGATAACAGATAAATCCTTAACCTCGCGATAGCCCTCGGCAACCTCTGACTGCGATAGCGTCGTCTCACAACGTGGGCAGATATGCATCGAGCGATAACTTTCATAGACGAGGTCCTTGTCCCAAAGCTGTTTGAAGACGGCCCAGACTGATTCCATATACGACAAATCCATCGTCATGTAGGAATTTTCCATGTCAACCCAGCGACCGAGGCGACGAATCACCGATTTCCACTCCGGAACGTAACCAAGAATTTTGCTGCGACATTGCTGACAAAATTTATCGACACCAAGTTCCTCGATTTGTTTCTTGTGAGTGATGCCGAGCTCCTTCTCGACAATGTTTTCGATCGGCAAACCATGACAATCCCAACCCCAAACTCGTGGCACGTAGCGTCCCTTCATCGTCCAGAAACGAGGAACGACGTCTTTGGTAATACTTTGCAGGATGTGCCCATAGTGAGGAGAGCCGGTCGCAAAAGGCGGACCATCATAGAAACTATAAAGTGGCCTGCCGTGAGCGGAGTCGAACGGCTTGTCTTTGGTCAGTTCAAGCGATTTTTCAAATGTTTTATTCTCATCCCAAAAAGCGAGAATTTCTTTCTCGTTTTCCGGCAAATTCATTTTTGAGTCGATTTCCTTGAACATAGATAGCAGTTGGCATATTAGTAGTTCGTAGCTGGAAAACCACAAGTACAATCAAAATAATATCACGAAGCAACGTTTTCAGCAAGAATTCTTTTTTTATTCTAATTCATTTTAAAATCACCAAGCAAATCACAACGGCCGTATCAATTTGCTTGGTGATTTTGAGCTTGAAATTGAATTAAAATGTGAAAATCGATCCTACAAAAAAAGGACCAGAATAATCAAAACGAGTTGATTGCTCTGGTCCTGCTTCTACCTTAATTACCTCCTTTCGGAATTTGGGGTAGAAGCCGGGATGGGGTGCTTATGAGCGGTAAGTGATCTCGGTACCTTGGGCGAACTTCGACTGGATGCGAACAAACGGCTCATCCCGCTTGACGACCTCTCCAGAGCACAAAGCCTCGATACCCCAGTTCGAGCTCTCCCAGAGAATCCACTCGACATCATCTGCGCTAACGATCAGGAGAACTCCTTGACCGCCGTTCCAGGTGTTGTAGGATCCTTCGTCGTCCATGCCCCGCCAATCAGCGCATGACTGCATGATCGGGGGTGGCTCCCACAGGTTATAGATCTCCGCAGAGAGACCTCGTGGGAAGAGGACATCATGACCGAGTTTGCCTTCGAAGGCACCACCGCTGAGGTGGATGATGCCGTGGATCTTGACGAGCTGTTCGAACTGCTTCGAATTCCAGCCATTGAGATGCTGGAGGAAGCGGTCGTAGAGCACGGACGGTTCGGCGGCAGCACGAATGGCGTCGGAGGCGTCGGGGTTTGACCACCACTCTTTTCCAAAGCGCATGGCCAGGCTCTTGCGGACTGAGCTGATACCGTTGGCACGAAACCCCCGCTCCTTGAGGGCGATGATCTTCATGCCGGAGGCGATCGTGTTGCCGGTGATCATTCGGCGCCGATCATAGACACCGGTCATCGTCCCTGAGCAGTTGAACTGGACGTCTGCTTTCGGATTTTCCGAACTGACACGGACTGACAGTTCGGCTGTCTCACCGCGGAACAGGACGATGCCAATTGCTTCGCTACGTCTCCGAGGCCCTCGATCAGCTGGATGAAGGCTTGATGTTGCGGAGTGCCAGGCTCACCGAGGCTCTTGACATCGAGGACGTTGTTGAAGACCAGACTCATTCCGCCGTTTCGCGTCAGGTCGGTACTGCACATTGCGAGCAAGTCACAAGCGGCTTGCCGATAAAGACCGGCTGCCGCGGACAGTACCACCTTGGTTCCGCTACCATCCGATGTCTTGTCGATAAGGTAGCCACGGGGAAGGTGGCGAAGGCGGAAGCCACGGACACCTCGGAAGAAGCCGTCTGATAGGTCATAGACCTCGACAAACGGAGAATTCTTCCAGTTGCCGCGGCAGACCGTTCCGGCGTGCTCACTGAAAGCGTCGCCCGCCTCCACGTCCACGCCATCCGCTTTGTACAGGTTTGCGGTATTCACTGCTTGATACCTCCTTTTCTGGTATTTGTGCAGTATTTCATAATTAACAGAATATAGTATTATTATCAACAGTTCTGATCTTATACCAATTGATCAGAAAGTCGGTTGATGTTAGAATCTTGACACAGAATTAAATATTGAAGATAAATGGGCTTAGCATACCCCACCCATTCGACTACGTTTTACTCCGCTCAGGGCAGGCTCTAACCTCCCCTTACCAAGGGGAGGGAATCATAGAAAGAGATTGATGAAAGTTATATTATTACCAAAATTTTATGGACACTGTCCGGGACTGAAACGGTCGCTCAAGATTGCTGATGACCTCATCTTAGAGGCAGAGAAAAACGGCAAGAAAATCTACTATGATGTTCCGCTTGCTCACAACGAGGAGGTGGAAAAGAAACTTCAGAAAGGGGGGTTTCAAGAAGTTAATATTGAAGAGGTCACCGATGCTAAAGGTCAATATTTTCTGATCTCCGCCCATGGTGTCAGTGGCCAGAAAATTGAGAAACTGAAAAAGAAAAACTTTGTCGTCAAGTCAGCAGTTTGTCCGACCGTCAAACACGTGCAGCAAATTGCCCAGAATGACTATGTAGATGGCTATCAGATTGTGATTTTCGGTAAAAGCACTCACCCGGAAATTATTGGTGTCAACGGCAGTGTTGATGATTCGGCGACGATTGTTGCTGATGTTGATGAAGGCTTTAAGATTAAACTAAATAAAAAAACTAGTGTTATCTGTCAGACGACGCTATCTAGCGACAAATATGATGAATTTGTTGAAAATCTGAAAAAAGCAAATCCTAAGACAAAAATTGTCGCCAGAAATACGATCTGTCCTATAGTCGAAGGCCGAGTTCAGATGTGTGCCGCTCATGTAGTGGAAGAAAAGCCGGATATAGTTGTCGTCGTAGGATCCAAGACCAGTAGCAATACCAAGCAATTGGCGAGTAAACTGGCCAAGCTCGTTCCGACAATGCTTGTCGGCAGTGAAAAAGAACTCGAGAAAAGTGATTTTGAAAAAAATACTACCGTTCTCGTCGTTTCCGGTACGTCTGCTCCTCCGGAAGAGGTTGAGAGAATTGCTGAGAAATTGAAGAATTTCTAATTGCTCTAATTATTCTAATTTCTAAACAAATCTCAGATCCCAAATGATATAAGCTTAGAACATTGGGTATTGAAGCTTGTTTGGGTCAATTAGAAATTAGGTCAATTAAGAATTTATAACTTTTCGATTTCACTCATCAGCTCTCTGTATATATCTTTCTCATCAACTGTTTTAAGTATCTCGCCTTTCTTGAAGATCACTGCCTTGCCTTTGCCGCCAGCGATACCGATGTCGGCCTCCTTGGCTTCGCCGGGACCGTTGACGATACAACCCATGATAGCAACAGTGATGTCTTTGTCGATCTTGGCCAATTCCGCCTCAACTCTATTGGCCAGATCAATTAAATTAATCTCGGTACGACCGCAGGTCGGGCAGGAAACGAAGTTGACACCACGTTTACGTAACTCTAGCGATTTCAAAATATCCCAGCCGACTCTTATCTCCTCGGTCGGATCGGCAGTCAGTGATACCCGCAGAGTGTCGCCGATACCTTCATTTAGTAAAATGCCAAGGCCGATCGCGCTCTTGACGGTACCTGATTTTGGTGTTCCAGCCTCGGTAATACCAAGATGAAGCGGGTAGTCTACCTGTTTTGAAAGCATCCGGTAAGCTTCGACGGTTCTGTTTACATCTGAGGCTTTGAGTGAAATGACAATGTTGTGAAAATCGAGTTTCTCTAAAATCTCGATGTGATGCAGGGCGCTTTCGACCATTGCTTTCGGTGTGCGGCCGTACTTGGCTTCAATATTTTTCTCCAGAGACCCGACGTTGACACCGATGCGGATGGGAATATTTCTTTCTTTACATGCCTCGACAACTGCTCTGACTTTTTCATCACTGCCGATGTTTCCCGGATTAATCCTGACTTTGTCGATACCGTTTTTTATTGCTTCTAGAGCCAATTTATAATCAAAATGAATATCGGCAACGAGCGGAATATTAATTTCCGCTTTGATCTCCCTGATTGCTTCAGCCGCCTTCATGTCCGGCACAGTGACGCGAACATATTCGCAACCGCAAGCTTCAAGCTCCAAGATCTGAGCGACGGTCGCCTCTGCGTCACGGGTGTCAGTGTTGCACATCGACTGGACGGCAACAGGATTATCGCCGCCGATTTTCACTTTGCCGATTTGAATTTCTCTGGTCTTGTGTCGTCTAATCATATTTTCCTAAATTACTTATGTGTCCACACATTATAGCGCCTGGTGTATACCTAGATCAACCTGGCGCAGAGAATCAATTGCAGACAAGGCAAAATTGTGATAATTTTGAAAGTAGACAGATTAACATACCCCACCTAACCTCCCCTTGCTAAGGGGAGGGAATTGTAGAAAGAGGTTGATGAAAGAAATTTCCAAAACCTACGATCATGAAAAAGTCGAGAAAGCGCTTTATGCCAAATGGGAAAAAGCCGGCTACTTCAAGCCGGAGATAAATCCTGATGGTGAGCCTTTTACTATTATAATGCCGCCGCCAAATGCCAACGGTTCGCTTCATGTCGGTCATGCGGTTTTTGTCACACTGGAAGACATCATGACTCGCTATGCCAGATTGCAGGGCAAAGCCGCACTGTGGTTGCCGGGCGCCGATCATGCCGGCTTTGAGACGCAGTCTGTATTTGAAAAAAAATTAGAAAAAGAGGGTCGAAGCCGTTTCAAGATGCCACGTGAGCAACTTTATGAAGAAACACTCAAATTCACTCTTGAAAACAAAGAAATAATGGAAGGTCAATTGCGACGGCTTGGTGCTAGCTGTGACTGGAGTCGAGAGAAATTTACCCTTGATCCGGCGATTATAAAAATTATTTATAAAACATTTGTGAAACTGTATGAAGATGGCTTGGCCTATCGAGATGTCCGACCGGTCAATTGGTGCACCAAGCACCAGACCTCGTTATCAGAACTGGAAGTTAAGTACGAAGAGCAGACAGATCCGCTCTACTACATCAAGTACAAAGTCGAAAGTCGAAAGTCGGAAGTCGAAAGCCATATTATTGTTGCAACTGTGAGACCAGAGACGATATTTGGAGATACTGCAATTGCGGTTAATCCCAACGATAAAAGATTTGTCGAATTAGTTGGATCAAGAGCTCAAATTCCGCTTACAGACATAGAAATTCCGATTATTGCTGATGATATGGTCGACCCAAAATTTGGCACCGGTGTGGTCAAAATCACTCCGGCACACGATCCGAACGATTTCGAGGCGGGACGTCGACACAATCTAGAAACTAGAGAAGTGATTGATCAATACGGCAGGCTAAATGATAAAACCGGTCCTTTTGCTGGGCTGAAAATTCTCGAATCCCGACGACAGGTCGTCGAGGCGATGGAGAAAAAAGGCTTGATCGAAAAAATTGATCAAAATTATGTTCATTCTGTCGGTAAGTGTTATAAGTGCGGAACTGTGATAGAACCGCGAATCTTGCCACAGTGGTTTATCGCAATGGACAAAAAAGGCAAGAAATCTGGCAAAAATTTAGCCAAAGACGCCATCACTGTTGTCAAAAACAAGGAAGTCAGTTTTGTCACACCGAAATTTGAAAAGATTTTTAATCATTGGATGAAAAATATTCGTGACTGGAATATTTCAAGGCAGATTGTCTGGGGCATCAGACTTCCTGTTTGGTATAAAAAATCAAAGTTTGTCATTTCGAACGAAGTCGAGAAATCTCAAGGACGACAGGATCCTCGCGCCTTGCTCGAACCACCCACCGGTGGGCTCGCAATGGCTCAGGATGACAAGTCAGTTTATGTTGGTATCGAGCCACCAAAGGATATTGAAAACTGGGAACAAGACGCCGATGTTTTTGACACCTGGTTTTCGTCTGGTCAATGGCCATTTGCCGCTTTGAAAGCGGAAGAAACAAGAAACAAGAAACAAGAAACAAACGATTTCGATAAATTTTATCCAACTGCTGTCATGGAAACTGGTTGGGATATTCTTTTCTTTTGGGTGGCACGGATGATTATGCTCGGGATTTATATTACAGATGAAGTTCCGTTTAAAAATGTTTATTTACACGGATTAGTTCGGGACAAAGACAGAATGAAAATGTCTAAATCAAAAGGAAATGTGATCAACCCGCTTGGCGTTTCTGACGAGTATGGCGCTGATGCTGTTCGGATGGCCTTGGTATTTGGTACATCAGCTGGTAATGACGCGGTCATCTCTGAGGAAAAAATTCGCGGAATGCGCAATTTTTCCAACAAGATTTGGAATGCATCGCGTTTTGTCATACTTCGTGTGACAGAGGGTGATTTACAGACCGGTCAAATTGGCGCGATCAGAACTGATGATTTAACAATTGACAGTAAAGATTTAACTGCTGCAGATAAAAAAATCATACAAAGTCATACTGAGATTATTGAGTATGTGAGCCATAAATTAGACAAATATCAATTCAACCAAGCCGGTGAAGATTTGTATGAATATTTCTGGCATACATTTTGTGACGATTATATTGAAATTGCCAAGACACAGCTAGACGATGACAAAACAGCAGAAACTACTAAGAAAATTCTGATCAAAATTTTATCAGAATCACTTGTCCTGCTTCATCCGTTTATGCCGTTTGTGACCGAGGCCGTCTGGCAAGAATTGCGACAGGTATACACGAAACTGCCTGATTCAGTGATGATTGCGAAGTGGCCCAGAAAATAGTTCTTATAGTTCTTAAAGTTCATAAAGTTAGAAAGTTCTTAAAGTTTATCATAGAGATGCATTTTTCAAATTTTTTGCTTTGTGGACATTATAAACCTTTTTATGAAAAAAAGACTAATTATTATCTTAATAGTCATAGTTTCAGCATCAGTTTTTGTCTTGGAGGCGCTTAAGCTGCGATCAGGCCAAACAGCTGATTTTGGCGAATTGATTTCAACCACAGAGCTAACACTGGGTGATGCTGGAAATTATTTACTTCAAAAATATCAAAACGGATATGATTCTATCTGGATTTTGAGTGAATCCAATTTCTGGCAAGTGAAGCGGCTTAGAATTGATGGTTTTGAAGATCTGGCTGCAGTCTGCTCACGGCCGACTTTTCAGATTGATAGTAAAAATTTTTTATGCTTGAGTGGTTACGTCGGAGCTCACTCAGAAAATGTTGTGATGGTAGAATTAAACAAATTTGTGCCGATAGCATTCGCAGACGATGAAAATATTGGTTATAATATTATTTCTGACGCACCATATTTTGTTTTCAACACGGCATCGCCGAGGAAATTAATAGTTGATATGAGGAATTATGACAAAAACCCACTGATAGATTCGATCCGCAGCTATTATAAATGGAACGGCATGAGATTTGTTTTTGACAAAAGCGAGGAGATAACCTACGATGAAAAATACAGTGTCACAAGTTCAATTTAATTTCTACTATTAACTTTAGTCAGCCTCCCTTTGAGAAAAGAGAGAAACCAGAAGGAGATATATGAGTTCAAACACAAAAGGTTTTCTTTTTATAGTCATTTTGGTCATCATTATTGTTGGAGGTTTGATCGTGATGAATAATCGACAGCAAGACAATTCATCTGGTTCTAGCTCTGAAAATGGAACTGTAGCCGGGGCGTCGACAAACAGCGACCCAAACACAGCGCCTGTGAATAATAGTCTCAATCCAAGTAATAAAGATCAGACTTATATCAGTAATTTACTCAAGTATATGGCGAGTAATGACATGACGATGTATGGTGCTACCTGGTGTTCGCATTGTAAAACTCAAAAAGAATCTTTCGGTGCTGCGGTCAAGGATTTGAAAATTGTCGAATGTGATATTAGTACTGGGGACGGGCAATCCGACGAGTGCAAAGCCGTCAACTACGTTGATGCGAGTGATGGAAAAGCATATAGCGGCATACAGGGATATCCGACCTGGATATACCAAGGTAAGGGCTACTCTGGTGAAAAATCAATTGATGAATTAGCGCAGATTGTTGGGTTTACGGACAGTGGAGCGGCAACTCCGTCGGAATAATATTGATTTGTGGGGTATCAGTATGAAAGGAACTCTAAAATTTTTAATTACAATACTGATCATAGCATTGATTGGGATGTGCTTGATTTATATATACTCAGGCAAGGAAAACATTGCTGACAAGAATGTTGAAGAGTCAAATGCCTCAGGCGAAGTTGCTGGTGTTTCGACAGAAAATCCAGTATCTGAAAATTCCGCAGATACTACTAGTAATGTTCCATATGTGGAGAAGCTGGCACAACATCTTTCAAGCAACGGCGTAATCCTCTATGGTGCTTACTGGGATCAGAAAACCGAAGAACAAAAAAAGCTTTTTGGTGATTCTGCAAGACTAGTTGATTATGTTGAATGCGACCAAGCCGGTACTGATCCAAATCCGGACGAGTGTGTTGCCCAAAACATCACTGTATATCCGACCTGGGTTTATCAAGAAAAACAATATCAAAATATCCAAAGCTTGGCTGAACTGGCCAAAATATCAGGGTTTACCAAAGATTCTGGCACTGATTAGCCTGTGGATAAACGTGATTTTGCAGAACAAAAAATATTTACAATTGTATTTGAGCAGAAGCGCATAATTGAAAATATTAGCTCTGGAACGTGATAACTATTAAGGTGAGAATGATTTAAAATTAGCAACTTTAAAACTAATTAAATCTTCGCTTGACAGTCACGCTCGAACACGCCTAAAATTATAGATGTGAATCAAATAAACAATCTAATCGCTCAATCGGAAGGAGGTGAAAAAAATGACAGTAGCATATTGTGTAAAATGCAAAGCCAAAAAAGAAATGCAGGATGCAGAAGAGGTTACCATGAAAAATGGTAAGCCAGCAATGAAAGGTGTCTGCCCAGACTGCGGCACCGGTATGTACAGAATCGGCAAGCCAAAGGCTGAGTAGTTCCTTTTTTCGATCAAACTTTTGTTTTTGATACAAAAATGTTCCCCCTTTGGGGAGCATTTTTGTGAGCGAAACAGAATCATTGTAACCGCTCACTCATAACTGTCATTCACGCGCAGGAGGGAATCCAGGCAGCACAAACTTTTTATGGATCCCCGGGCTTCTCTCTCGAGCTTCATCGTTGAACCCGAGGATGACAATGTATGATGAGTGAGTAGCCACACAAATTCTCAGATTGACAAGAGTGACGAGAAATGGTACTCTCTCGCTTGAGAGGGAGACCTACAATGAAGCGCAACAAGCGCGGACAGACGCTGATCGAAGCACTCGTGATCATCGCGATTGTTGCGATCCTGGCGGCGATTCTCTGGCCAGTGGGAACGGCACTGTGCAACAAGGTTCGAATCAAGGGCGTGGTGTCTACGGCTGAGAAGAACAATCTCATCAGGGCACTACAAGTTGGCAACCGTCCGGAGGTAAGCCTGGGCGAACTGGTCTTCGTCTCGGAGAGCTACAGACCGCACGAGGATGGCACGGGGTATGGGGTCTTCCTTCGCGTCAACAACGAGTATGGTGATTTCGTGTCGTACACGTTCACCTATTTGTCAGAGATCGAGATGTCCGACATCGATCGTCTGATCTCCGGGCTTCTAAGCCATTACAATGGAGACACCAAGCTACTACGTAGCAAGCTCGGCTATGACCAGAAAGACGAGAAACCGGCAGAAAAGGCTGGAACCGCAACCGAAACGCCACCGGACCCGTGATGGTGCTGAACGCGAGCCGATCTACCGTGGGGCGGCGGGCTTAAACCCGCCGCCCCTGACTGATGCGGATTGAAAAAAAACTTCTTTCGCGCTACTATTATATTTAATGAAACGCTCTGAGTTATTTTTTAGCTTTGTTCTCTTGCCGCTTGATGTGGCAATGTTTGTTTTGGCATTTATTACCGCCTTTTATCTTCGTGCACACATTGACTTACCTCTGTCGGCCGCTTCTGACATCAAGCAATATTTTCTCTATAGTCTTTTCTTACTGCCGGTTCTGATTATTTTATTTTCCATAAACGGTCTATATTCTCGAAGAAATTATACCGGTTACTGGCATGAGCTTTATTCGGTCCTGTCTTCGGTCTCCACAACAGTCCTTATCCTTATCGTGGTTATATTTTTATCAAAGTCACTCTTTTTCTCCCGTCTAATTCTTGCCTATACTTGGATTTTGGCGGTTGCATTTATCGCTCTTGGTCGCATCATCTTGCGCTCGATCGAAAAATATCTTTTGCGCTACAATGTCGGTGTGCGCAATGTCATCCTGGTCGGTGGTAACGGGATGACCGCTAAAATTGTAAGTGAACTAGAGAACCAAACTGGCCAAAGCTTCAGAATAGTTGGAGTTGTCTCGACATCAAAACCAAACGAGACCAAGTACGACGATCTTGGTAAAATTGCTGATATCGCCAAAATCGTCAAATCTAATTCGGTGGACGAAATCGTTCTCACAGACGTGGCAATTGCCGACACCGATCTGATGAAATTGATTGAAGTTTGTGAAAGTAGCCGAATTGACTTCAAATATGTCCCCGACATTTTTAATGTATTGACGACAAATTTTCAACCAAGCCTGATCGGAACAACATACGCCATGGAACTGAAGAAAACGCCGCTCGAAGGCTGGGGTCGAATCTCTAAACGTGTTTTTGATTTTATTATTGCGACGTTGGTCTTGGTGATTCTTTCGCCACTTTTTCTAATCATCGCAATTTTAGTCAAGCTGACATCTCGTGGCCCGATCATTTATCGACAGGAGCGTGTTGGCCGCGATGAGACGAGATTTTGGCTTTACAAATTTCGCTCCATGAAGCTTGAGAAAAAAGCAACAAAAATCGACGCCTGGACTACAGCCGAAAATGAGAAACGTCGGACAACGCTGATTGGGAAATTTTTGCGCAAGACCAACCTAGATGAGTTGCCGCAATTCTGGAATATTTTGATCGGTAATATGAGCTTCGTCGGACCGCGCCCGGAGCAACCGCAGTTTGTCGATAAATTTGAATCTGAAATTCCTGAGTACTTTCGTCGTCACCATGTCAAATCTGGCCTGACCGGCTGGGCTCAGGTCAACGGTCTTAAAGGTGACACATCGATCAAAGAACGCATTCGCTATGATATTTATTACATCGAAAACTGGTCATTTTGGTTTGATTTCAAAATAATTATTAAGACGATCGGACTGCTTGTCTATGAAACGTTCTTTGGAAAGTATGAATATCGCCATCGTCCATGATTGGCTGACAAATGTCGCTGGCTCGGAAAAAGTTCTTCTTGCTCTCAAGGAGATTTTTCCTGACGCAACTATTTTTACTTCAGTCTTTGATTCAAAAAAAGCTGCGCCATTTAAAGATTTTGATATTAGAACTTCTGTTCTACAGAAGCTGCCTTTTATGAAAAGCAAGAGAGAGTTACTGATACCCTTGACACCCTTTGCCTTCGAGCAATTCGATCTCTCAAAGTATGATCTCGTCATCTCAAATACGTCGATGGCAGCAAAAGGCGTCATCACCAAGCCTGAGACAATTCACATTTCATACTGCAATACACCACCTCGTTATCTCTGGGATCCGTCGGTAGATCCACGAGCTAAGTCTGGCAGTTTTCAATTTTTGCGTCGAAATGTCATACATAATATGAGGATCTGGGATCGACTGGCGGCTGATAGAGTAGATCATTTCATGACAAATTCTCACTATATTGCTAAACGAATTAAGAAATTTTATCGCCGAGATTCTGCCGTCGTCTATCCACCAGTAGACATATCTAATTTTGATCTTGATGACTCGGTTAAACGTGCTGATAATTATTTATATGCTGGCAGATTAATCAATTATAAAAAGTGTGACATTGTCATACAAGCTTTTAATAAATTAGATTTGCCGCTACACATCGTCGGTTCTGGCCCAGACGAGGCATATCTGCGCGGTCCAGCGAATAAAAATATTAAATTTCTCGGTAGGATCTCGGATGAAGATTTGAGGCGTGAATATCAGAGCGCTAAGGCACTAATTTTCCCTGCTGAAGAAGATTTTGGCATTGTGCCGATCGAGGCGATGGCCTGTGGTACACCAGTGATCGCTTTTGATAAAGGCGGGGCAACAGAAACGGTTATTGACAGGGAGACAGGACTATTTTTTGATCAACAGACACTGGAATCAATCGTCGAGTCTGTAAAAAGTTTTGAAAATATCAAATTTGATCAAAGCAAAATTCGTCAGCAAGCGGAGAAATTTTCTAAAGAGATTTTCAAGGAGAATATCAGTCGTGAAATTAATAAAATTCTGAATTGAGATACTAGAGGTGAGACAAGAATTTTACTTTTTATGTAACTGCTCGTTCCCTGTCATCCCCGGGTTCAGCGATGTTGCTTGAGAGTGAAGCCCGGGGATCTATGAAGTCAGGTTGCAATTGTACTGCCTGGATTCCCGCCCCCGTACTCTGATACGGGGCGGGAATGACAGATGTGGGTGAGTGAGCAGTTACCATTATTTATATAGTGACAAAATCTCTGGCTATGTATATAATAGAGATAAAATTATATTTAAATCGGGAGGAAGATGAAAAAATTATTAATGACAGTTGGTTTGGCGCTCCTGCTCGTGCCGACAATGGCGTTTGCTGCAGAGTTTAAATATTCCGACAAGGGCAACATTGGTGTAGGCGTCAAGGAGACAGCAAAAAATCTCTATATATCTGGTCAGAGTGTTACGATCAGTGGGGACGTTAGCAAAGATCTCGTTGCCGTGGCGAGACAGTCCATGACGATCGATGGAAACACCGAAAATTCCGTGATGGCATACGCCAGCGAAAGCCTCAAGCTAAATGGTGCAGTCGGTGAAAACATTCGTGTTGGCGGCAATACCATCGTGTTTAAGGGAAATACTGGTGGTGACGTTGTCGCTATAGGAAAGAATATTTTATTAGATTCTAGTGGAAATATTGGCGGTGACGCTATGCTTGCTAGTGGGATTCTTAAGATTGACGGAAACATTGATGGAAACCTATATGCGACTGCTGGAAAGGCAACTATCACTGGTCATATCAGTGGCGACGTTAAGTTAACTGGTGTGACGGAGTTGACGGTGACGAAAACAGCGAGAATTGACGGCAAACTTGTTTATAATTCTAACAATCAGGCTACAATTGACCACGATGCAATTATTGTCGGAGGGACACAGTACAAAACCCTGGGCGAGTCAAATGGTTTAATATCGCCATTTATGATGACTGGTTTTGGCGATAGAATTATACTGCTAAAAGCCACTTGTTTTCTGGTCTTTTTGCTGTTTTTGGTTTATCTCCTGCCAAAATCGACCAAACGTTTCATCGAGACGGCCTATAGCGATCTATGGTCCAGTCTTGGATGGGGATTATTGCTTCTGATCATTGTACCGATTGCTTCTATGCTGATCGTATTTCTTCTTGCGCCAGCTGCAATTGCTGGTGTGGCGATGATAATTTATGGGCTCGGTATAGTAACATCATCAATGATGGTATCGCTGTTGATCGGCACTGGTTTGTATAAAGCGCTGAACAAAGAGAAAGAATTTAGGCTTGACTGGCTGACTGTTTTGCTTGGTGTAGTTGTGGCTGTATTTCTCTACAAAGTCCCCGTCTTTGGTCCGCTCCTTATAGTTCTTACTTTCTTCATAGCTTTTGGCACCTTTGCTCGATTGATAGGCAGTTTTATAAAAGCAAACCGAAGCTAGTTACCTCCACTTGCGTCCAATCGAATGTTTGGCTAAAATGGATATGTTCTGCTAATTACTAGCGGTTAGTGTTTATTGTGATCTGCCCATAGATACAAAAGTGCCTGCCTTTGCAGGCGGGATTAATTGGAGAGTAAAGAATGGTAGATAAATCTAAAAATACAAAAACTTCGTCATCATATGATGCATCGAAAATTACCGTACTCGAAGGTCTAGCCCCAGTACGAAAACGACCCGGTATGTATATCGGTGGGACTGGTGCCGACGGGCTTCATCATCTGGTCTGGGAAGTTCTCGACAATGCTATCGATGAAGCGATGGCCGGCTTTTGCCATGAAATTCTTGTCACTCTTCATGGAGACGGCTCAGTGTCTGTCGACGACGATGGTCGCGGAATACCTGTCGATAAGATGAAAAGCGGTAAATCAGCACTTGAAACAGTTCTGACAGTCCTGCATGCTGGTGGTAAATTTGGTGATGGTGGCTACAAAGTTTCTGGTGGTCTTCATGGAGTTGGTGTTTCTGTTGTCAACGCTCTCTCGGTATCGGTCAAGGCATACGTCAAGCGTGACGGTAAGTTATATTTTCAAGAATTTCAACGCGGTGATGCAGTAGCAGATGTTAAAAATATCGAGCCGGCAGAAGGCACGGGCACGAAGATTGTCTTCTTGCCTGATCCAGAGATTTTCACTTCGACAACCGAATTTTCATTTCAAACTATTCTCAACCGCTGTCGTCAGCAAGCCTACCTGACCAAGGGTGTGATGATTACGGTAGTCGATGAACGGGAGGATAAAAAAGTTAGTGTTAAAGTCGCAAAAACTTCAGACGATGACGAAGAAAAGGACGAAACCCTAGAAGAAGAGGTCCGCACTGGCCGAGCTGGCAGTGACGAGGACGAAGATGTTGTCGAGCACAAAGGAAAACAAAAGTACTCCTTTTATTTTGAAGGAGGTATTTCATCGTATGTCCTGCATCTAAACAAAAACAAAACAGTACTTAATTCGCCACCGATGTATGTCGAAAAAGAAGTTAATAATGTCATGGTTGAAATATCTCTGGCCTACACTGATGATTTCAAGGAACACATCTATACTTTTGCCAACAATATTAACACCCCAGAGGGCGGCACCCACCTGACCGGTTTCAAAGCCGCTTTGACCCGCGCACTAAATGATTATGCCAAGAAGAACAATTATACAAAAGACGTTTTTTCCGGTGAGGATGTTCGAGAGGGTATAACAGCAGTTTTGTCTGTAAAATTGCCAGATCCACAGTTCGAAGGGCAGACCAAGGCGAAGCTTGGTAATACCGAGGTACGGACGATCGTCGAGTCAGTCACTGCTGAAGGATTAGCAATTTATCTCGATGAGCATCCGTCTGAGGCAAAGAAGATTGCTGAAAAATGTTTGCTCTCAACAAAAGCTCGTCTAGCCGCGAGGGCTGCCAGAGATACTATCATCCGTAAAGGTGCACTTGAGGGCATGACCCTGCCTGGTAAATTGGCCGATTGTTCTAGCAAAGATGCTAGTAAAACAGAGCTTTACATCGTCGAGGGTGATTCTGCTGGTGGTTCAGCCAAGCAAGGACGCGATCGTAATTTTCAAGCCATACTGCCACTGCGCGGTAAAATTTTAAATGTAGAGCGTGCTCGTCTTGACAGGATGTTGTCATCAGATGAGATAAAAGCACTTATCATCGCCATGGGTGTCGGTATTGGTGACGAGATAAATTATGACAAACTGAGATATGATCGCGTTATTATTATGACTGATGCTGATGTCGATGGTGCCCATATCCGTACACTACTTCTGACATTTTTGTATCGAAATTTTCCAGATCTTATCAGTCATGGTCATATATATATCGCTCAGCCGCCACTTTTTTCGGTGACGAAAGGAAAAAATAAACGTTGGGTATACACCGAAGCTGAACGTGATCAAGCAGTTAAAGAGTTGATGAACAAGAGTGGCAAGTCCCGAGTACCGAGTACCGAGGAAATTCAGGAAACGAAAAACGAGGAAGATTCCCTAGATGCTGCTGAAGAGTTTGACGCAGATGACACAGAAGCCGAGGTGAAAACCACGGGTGCTAGGCCATCGATTCAGCGGTTCAAGGGTTTGGGTGAGATGAGTGCTGAGCAGCTTTGGGAGACGACGATGAATCCGGAAAACCGTGTCTTACTCCAAGTCACCCTTGAGGATGTCGAGAAAACAGATGCAGTTTTCACTATGCTGATGGGAGACCAGGTTCCACCTCGAAAGAAGTTTATTCAAACAAGAGCAAAAACAGTACAAAACTTAGACGCTTAATACAGTGTGAAAGTTCTTAAAGTGGTAAAGTTCATAAAGTAGCAATAGTTGGGATTTAAAATATGGCTGATAAAGAATTGGAAAATACAGGCGAAGAAACTGAGGAGCAGAGCGTTGAGGAAAATGAAGCTGAATCTTCGGTAGATAACGCTGAAGACGCCCCAAAACCTTTGGTCAGGTCAAGCGACTCCAATATAGTCGATCGCTCAATCACTGAGGACACTTTTACTGTTGGTGTTGGAAATTTGAAACCACGCGAAATTGTCAAAGAGATGGAGACTTCATATCTTGACTATGCAATGAGTGTTATCGTCTCCCGTGCCTTGCCTGATGTTCGTGATGGTTTAAAGCCGGTTCATCGACGTGTTCTCTATGGAATGTATGAAACCGGACTTCGCCACAATGTCAAATACCGTAAATCCGCTAAGGTTGTTGGTGAGGTGATGGGTAATTATCACCCGCATGGTGATACGGCGATTTATGACACGCTCGTTCGTATGGCTCAGGATTTCTCAATGCGCTATATGCTTGTAGATGGGCAGGGTAATTTCGGCTCTATGGATGGTGATTCAGCGGCAGCAATGCGTTATACCGAGTGTCGGATGACAGCATTGTCTGAAGAAATGCTTCTCGATATCGACAAGGACACCGTAGACTGGCAGGACAACTATGACGGGACGACACAGGAGCCAATCGTCTTACCAGCTCGTGTGCCACAATTACTTTTGAATGGAACGGTTGGAATTGCTGTTGGCATGGCGACAAATATACCGCCACACAATCTGACTGAGATTTGCAACGGTGTCATCGAATTGATCGATAATCCAGATGCAAATGTTGACGATCTGATGAAATATGTCAAAGGTCCTGATTTCCCGACTGGCGCAAACATCTACAATGTTGAAGACATTAAGATGGCCTACGCTACAGGCAAGGGCAAGATAATGGTTCGGGCCAAGACGGAGATTGAGGAAGTTAAGCGTGGTTTTCGCATTATCGTGACTGAGATTCCTTTTCAGGTCAACAAGGCTACTTTGATTGAAAAAATTGCTGATCTGGTCAAGGACAAGAAGATCGATGGTATTTCTGATATTCGTGATGAATCAAGTCGCAAAGGTGTTCGTATTGTTATCGAACTACGCGGCAATTCTTATCCGAAAAAAGTTCTCAATCGTTTATATGAGTTAACACAGCTTCAAACCGCTTTTCACGTCAATATGCTTGCACTGACTCCTGATCTCGAACCAATTGTGATGACGTTGAAGGATGTTTTTCAGTATTTCATCGAACATCGGACTATCGTCATCGAGCGGCGAACAAAATTTGAATTGCGTAAAGCTGAAGATCGCGCTCACATACTAGAAGGCCTGAAAATTGCTCTTGATCATATCGATGAAGTTATTACGACGATAAGAAATTCTGCCAATCGAGAGGATGCCAAGAAAAATCTTATCGCCAAATTTAAATTTTCTGAGCGCCAAGCTGACGCTATTTTGGAGATGAAGCTGTCAGCACTGGCTGCCCTAGAACGCAAGCGAATCGAAGACGAGTATGACGAATTAATCAAACGCATTACATACCTCAAAGACCTG